>JBCAWP010000078.1:0-10326 GCA_038534535.1 Pseudomonadota bacterium | reverse complement strand
GTCCAGGCGGCCGGCATCCATAAAGACGATTGTCTTGTGCTCGTCGCCTTCGGTCATGGCGAGGGCGAGCGGCGGATAGGGCCGCGCGGCGAGCACCTGAGTCAACTGGGTCACCATCTGGACCCTTGCTTCAAAAGGCGGGGTTTCCAGATCATCATTGACGATTGTGGAGACGATTTCCGAGCCCGATGGCGCGGGGTACGTATAACCCGCCTCGAGGCCAGCTGCGCCGGGTGCCGTGGATGACACGCTCTGGGCCGTGCCGACGGTCTCACAAGCGGCACAGATAAGCGACAGCGCGGCAATCGCCGCAATCGGTTTCAACATATCTCTTCCCTCCTGGCTTGCGATCACGGGCGGGAGTATTCAGCCAAAGCTAGAACCGACACAAGAAAACAATAGACACTGTTTTGTGGCACCCCCTCCTCCACAAGCGGCATATGCCATGGCATGGTCCCGTCGTCGGTGGAGGGAGTTCGGTTATGGTGCGCATCGATTGCGCGTGGGCGCATGGAAAGCAAAGCGGATGACGCGCGATCTTCCGGCGCTCAGCCTGATTATTTTGGCATTCGCTTTCCTTTGGGTGCCTTTCGGCCAAACGGACTTTCTCATCGCCCATTGGATGAAGGTCGGCACTTTCATGGCCCCCTTCCTATTGTTTGCGGCGCTGTCCTATCGCGGCGGCGATGAGGCTCCAGGCCTCAGCAACGTCAAATGGATGGCGCTCATATTCTGGGTCGCCTATGTCGCCCACCAATTTGAAGAGCACTGGATCGACCTCTACGGTCGGATCTACGCGTTTCAGGGCTATTTGAGCGGTGTTTTAGGCAGTCTTGTCGGCGCCGATGAGGGCGCAACCCTTGTGACCCGGGAGGACATTCTCCTCATCAATACCGGCCCGGTCTGGCTCGTCGGCGCCTTGTCGGTCTGGTGTGCCCCGCGCCATGTGTTCCCAACGCTATGTCTGGCGGCAATTGCGTTCGTCAATGCGTTCAGCCACATCGCCGGCGGACTGCGCTACATGTCCTATAATCCGGGGCTCTTGACCTCGATTGCTGTGTTCATTCCGCTGGGTCTGCTCTTCTACAGACGTGTGCTCGCGGATGGACTAGCCTCTCGAACCGAGGTGTTCGCGGCGATCGGTTGGTCGGCGGGTGCGCACGTGTTCCTCTTCACAGGGCTGATCGCCAAAAACCATGCCGGGGCTTTGTCCGCCGAGCTTTATTATGCCGGCCTGATCCTGCTTTCGATCCTGCCGGTGATTATGTTTCGCAAACAGGGGTCGGCTTAAAGCACCGCGAGCGCCGCTTCGGGGAGCAGATGTGCGTTATAGCCCCTAGAGCGACAGGACGGGTTCTAAATGCTCGGCATACATGCGGTCTCGGTGCGCCAGGAGCACCGGGTCAAGCGCAGCCGCCGTTGCCGCATCACGTGCCTCGAAAGCGGCTCGAGTGGTCGGGTTCATGGCGCAGCGATCTTCTGAAAGCGGGCTAAAAAGGGCCATGGTCGTGGCGAGATAGACATCTGCCGCGGTCACAGCATCGCCCATCAGATAATCCGCGTTCTGGAGCCGCGCTGCGAAGAGAGTCAGAAGCGCTATCGTGCGCTGACCGGCAGCCACGCCCATCTCAGGCGTATGGCCGTATTTGCCCGCGAGGTACTGCGCAACCTGGGGCGCGAAGCCTGGCTCGCCATTAAGGCCGAGATGGACCAGGTGCAGTCGGCGCGACCAAGCGAGGCCCTCCTCGCCCAACAGCTCATGGCAGACCCCGAACATCTGCGCACGCCTCTCAGGATCTGCCGGGATCACGGCCGGCTCAGGTGCGAGGCGCTCAGCGAGGAGCAGAATTTCGGCCCAACCACTGCGGGGCGGATCGTCATTGTAAACGGCGACCGGTCCGCTCAATTGTCCGGCCCATTCGGCAAGAGCCGGATCGTCATAAACGAGGCGAACTGCGGCCCAATCGAGCCCTTTCATATGGAAGAGCCCCTTCGCCGCCTCCCCCCACGGACTTGGCACATTTCCGACGACCACCATTCTAAGCCCATGACGCGCAATGGCTTCTTTCACATCGATGTATTCAATAGTCATAGTACAAACGCCCCTCGGCTGATGTACGCACATCTTACGCCGGAAGGCCGTGCGCGTCTGCCACCTATTCGATCAGGAACGAACGAGATCGACCTACCGCCGGCCGAATAGCCGCTCAATATCGGCAAGTTTCAGCTCGACATAGGTGGGCCGGCCATGATTGCACTGGCCGGAATGGGGCGTGGCTTCCATCTGCCGGAGGAGCGCGTTCATCTCCTCCCCCGTCAAACGCCGGCCCGCCCGCACAGACCCACGACACGCCATATTGCCCATGACCTCTTCAAAGCGCTCCTTTAGAGCGAGACCGGCCTCGTACTCGACGAAGTCATCGGCGAGATCCCGGATGAGGCCCGGCACATCCATCGTGCCAAAAAGCGCCGGCGTCGCCCGCACGCAGACCGCCCCGGCCCCAAATGGCTCGACCTCCAGGCCGAGCGCCAAAAGCTCGTCGGCGCGTTCAGAAACGCGCGCCGCCTCCTCTTCGGTCAGCTCGACAATCTCCGGTATCAAGAGCGCCTGGCGCTTTACCCCGCCGGTCGCCATTTGGCGTTTCATATCCTCATAGACGAGGCGCTCATGGGCCGCGTGCTGATCGACAATCACGATCCCGTCGGCCGTCTGGGCCACGACATAGGTCTCGTGCAGCTGGGCCCGGGCCACACCGAGTGGGAAGTCTTTCGGCGGCACGGCTGCTGGCTCAGGCTCCATGCGTGCGGTCGGCGCACCATCCTGAAACGCTGCCGCCGGCGTCTCATGCAGGGCGGGCGGCGCCATGGGCTGAACCGGGTGGGCCGGAGACTTAGGCTCAGACCACAAGCTCGACGCGCGAAATACATCTGGTTGCACGGGCTCAGCGCGCACCTTGCCGAGCGCCTGATCGGATACGGTCGTCGCGGCCCGGTGGCCCGCCGCAGCAAGACTGTGTCTCAAGGCGCCGATCAAGAGCCCCCGCACATTCCCCACATCCCGAAAACGCACCTCCGTCTTCGCCGGATGGACATTCACGTCCACATGTTCCGGGTCGAGATCGACAAAAAGCGCCGCCATGGGGTGGCGATCACGGGCAAGGAAGTCCTGATAGGCCGCCCGGATCACGCCGGTCAGCATCCGGTCTTTTACAGGCCGGCCATTCACAAACAGGAATTGCATCTGCGCATTGCCGCGGTTCAGGGTCGGCAACCCGGCAAAACCCGTCACACGGACCCCGTCCCGTTCCGCATCGATCTCAATCGCATTATCGCGGAAGTCGCGGCCCATAATGGCCCCCAGCCGGGCAAGGCGCGCCTCGCTCGCTGGCATAAGGTCGGGCGCATGGCGGAACAGGGCGCGGCCATTGCTTGTCAGCGTAAAACCAATATCGGCCCGAGACATTGCCAGGCGCCGCATCGCATCTGTCACGGCCATCGTCTCGGCGCGTTCGGATTTCATGAACTTCAGGCGCGCGGGCGTCGCAAAAAAGATGTCGCGCACCTCGATGCGCGTGCCAGTCTCGCCGCTCCCGGTCCAGGCTGCCGGTTTCGGGCCCTCCACACGGCCCGCCTCGACATATACCTCGCAGGTCTCCTCCCCCGCTGCCCGCGTCGTGATCGTCATCCGCGAGACAGATGCGATGGACGGTAACGCCTCACCGCGAAATCCCATCGTGTGGATGTTCAAGAGATCAATCCGCCCATCGGGGTCCGGCGCGAGCTTTGACGTCGCATGCCGCTCTAGAGCCACTAAAATATCGTCCGGCCCCATACCGCAGCCATCATCGGCAACGAGGATGCGCTTCAGGC
Source organism: Pseudomonadota bacterium (assembly GCA_038534535.1). Lineage (GTDB taxonomy): Bacteria > Pseudomonadota > Alphaproteobacteria > Caulobacterales > Hyphomonadaceae > CALLCD01. The sequence continues at coordinate 6,456 of JBCAWP010000078.1, read as the reverse complement.
CGCCGGCCTCGATTTCCACGGCGATGCGCGTTGCCCCGGCATCAATCGCATTTTCGACGAGTTCTTTGACGGCCGCCGCCGGGCGCTCAACCACTTCACCGGCCGCAATCCTGTTCACCGCATCGGCCGGCAGCCGGCGGATCTGTGGACGTGGGGGGAGTTGGCTCGAATCGGGCATCAGAGTTCTATTATAGGCCAGATAACCGTGCCCGTCAGAGGCAGAGCGCAGGATTATTCCTTCAGAGACCCCGCCCTCAAAACAACCACCGCAGCGATTGAGAGCAGCAAAATCGCGCCGGCCTCAAACATGATATTTTCCGGAGCCATCTCTTTGCCTTGAAGCACGATGAGCCGGGCGAGCGCGGTAATCGCGATAAAAATCGGATAGACAAAGGGCGACCCGCCACCGCGATAAAAGGCGGCCACCATGCCAATCACTTCAAGATAGAGGAACATCAAGAGGATATCGGCGAGTGTGATTGTGCGAGACTCAATGACGGCGAAAATTTCAATTCCAGCAGCGGCAAGCGTCATCAAGGCGGTGGCAATCAAGAGCCCGCGCTCAATAATCCGAAACCCGTTCAACGCACGTGTTGGAACATCAAGATCCGGCGCCAAGCCCTGTTGTTCATCCGCCATTATATCCACCTCCCAGTCCGTCCATGCCAAACTATGCAATACACGCCGCGTTAGACAGACATCTAATTCTGGAAATGACTGGACAAGTCGGATTCGCTGAGGCTCGCTCTCTCAGGCTGTATGACTGGCGCTATTGAGTGGATGACCACTGGGAAGTGCAGCCTGATATCGCCGCGCGCCTGGGCCCTTTCATGAAACCAAGAAGGAGCCGCATCCATGGCCAATCTCTCTCCTCTATCCGTCGCCTTTCTCCTGTTTCCCGGCGTCACGCAACTCGATCTGACCGGACCCGCGCAGGTGCTCTCACGCCTTGGCAACACCACAATCCACCTCGTTTCCAAAACCATGGATCCCGTACCAACCGATGCCGGTTTTTCACTCTTACCGACGGACACCTTTTCCGACGTGACGAGCGCGACGATCGTCTGCATTCCCGGAGGTTTCGGGACGCTGGACGCCATGCGAGATGACGCGACGCGCCAATGGGTCAGATCCGTCGGCGAAACCGCCGAGTGGGTCACCAGTGTCTGTACAGGCTCCCTCGTCCTTGGCGCTGCCGGCCTCTTAAAAGGGTATCGCGCGGCTTGCCATTGGGCCTCGATTGATCAATTGACCTATTTCGGCGCCGAGCCTGTTCGCGAGCGAACCGTCCGTGACCGAAATCGCGTCACGGGCGGCGGCGTGACGTCTGGCATCGATTTCGCGCTATCCCTCGCGGCGATGATCCGCGGAGAAGCGCATGCCAAATTTATCCAGCTATCGATTGAATATGACCCGGCGCCGCCTTTCGATTGCGGCGCTCCGGAAAAGGCGGACGATGACACGCTGGCCCAGTACCGCGACATGATTGAAGCGGCCGTCCCAGACCGCGACGGAACAGTTCAGAAAATCGCGCGAGATCTGGGTTTCTAAGTTCCTGGAAGCTTGATGCGGTTGCCAGAGGACTTCTCTATCGTCACCGCTTCACCACCTGTCGCGTTGTCGCTTGCGGCAAGGGCTTGCTCATCTTCCGACCCCGACCAGCCCGTTACCGCATCGGTAATGCTGCCTGGTTTGCGGAGTATGCCAGCCTCTTCGTAATCGATCTGGTCTCGAATAACGGGACTAACCGCGATCGCACCAGCCTTGGCCACCAGGAGACGTTCAGCGTTCGATGCGCTGCGTCCAATTTGTTCGCCAAACGCAAGGGCCTGGTCGGCACGGCTTGGGTCCACTTCGCGCGGCTGGGATGTCCCCGTCGCAGGCGGCCGGAGACTATAGTCTGGCGGCACGACCAGCGGCGGTTTCTTCACAACGCGGAATTCATCCGGAATACCAGCGCGCTGGGACCCTGAGGATGAACACGCCGCCGTTGCTAAGAGGGCAGCGCATCCGGCAAAAAGTGTGAGGCGATTGATCATCGATTTCTCCAAGATGCGAGAGGTCCCTAGCCCCCTCTTACTCCGCAGACTGTCCTTGAGGCGGGGATAGTACAAGCTGATCCAGCAAGAGCAAAGCGGCACCCACAGTGATCGCCGAATCCGCAACATTGAACACATAGGGAAACCACAGGCCGGAAAAATCCAGGAAATCAACGACGGCGCCAAAGCGTACCCGGTCAATGACATTACCAATGGCGCCTGCAATCACGAGCGACAGCGCCGCGGCCGTGATGCGGTTGGCTGAGCGAAACAGCCACACCGCGAACCCGCAGGCAATAATGATGGTCGCGGCAACGAGTATCCAGCGCCAGATCCCATCGGATTGGAGCGTGCCGAAACTAATCCCGCGGTTCCAGACCATAGAGATATCGAAAATCCCCGACACTTCGATCTTACCGCATGGCACCGCTGGATCGAGGCACTCAAAAGCCCTGAGACGATCGGTGCGCAAGATGAGCGACTTCGTCAGCTGATCGAGGACCAGGACGACCGGGATAATCATCACCGCAAAGACAAACCGGTCGCGGAAGGTCATGCCTGGCCCTCGTCCCAGGCCCGCACAGCCTGCGCATCCCGCGGCGTGATATCCGGAAAGTCGGGGTCCGCCGTCGCCGGGTCGAAATACTTCCAACTGCGTGCGCACTTTGTGCCCGTCGCCAGTTTCGGCACCACCGCCACGCCCTCGACATCATCGAGCGTAAACGCCCCGCCCGGCGCATCCGCATGGATAAGCGTTGCGTCAGACGTGATGAAGAGATCGGCGGGATGGGCCGCAGCAACAAGCTCGATCAACGCTGGATCCGTCACATAGACCTCAGGCGCGGCCTCCAGCGAGGACCCAATCCGCTTTTCGCGGCGCTCGATCTCCAGTGCCCCGGTCACAACCCGGCGAACATCGAAGATTTTCGCCCAGGTCTTGCCAAGCGCATCGTCTCGCCAAGCCTCCGGGGTCTCGGGAAACTGCAGAAGGTGCACACTCTCCGGGCCGCCATCGGCATACCGGCTGATCAGATAGGCTTCTTCCGTCGTGAACGGCATCACCGGCGCCAGCCAGCAAAGAAGCCGTTCCAGCACTTCATCCATGACCGCCCGGGCCGCCCGGCGCCGCGTCTCGTCCAGCGGATCGCAGTAGAGACTGTCTTTCCGGATATCGAAATAGACCGCCGACAGGTCGACCACGCAGAAATTCACGATCGCGGCCATGGCGCGTTTGAAATCATAGACCGAATAGGCCCCTCGCACAGTCTCATCGAGCTCACTCAAGCGATGCAAGACCCAGCGCTCCAACCCCGGCATCTCGCCCGCCGGCATCGCCTCGGCACCGGAAAAACCAGACAGCGCCCCAAGCAAATAGCGCAGCGTGTTGCGGAGCTTGCGATAGGTCTCGACCGATCCCTTGATGATCTCATCGGAGATCCGAAGGTCTTCGGTGAAGTCCGATGTCGCAGTCCAAATCCGCAGAATCTCAATTCCGTACTGCTTGGCGATCTCTTGCGGCTCGATCGTATTACCGAGCGATTTAGACATCTTCTTGCCCTCGGCATCCACGATGAAGCCATGGGTCAGGATCTGCCGATACGGCGCGATGCCCCGGGTCGCGCAGCATTCCAGGAGCGAGGATTGGAACCAACCGCGGTGCTGGTCGGAGCCCTCCATATAAAGATCGGCCTGTCCGGTGCGGTCATCGATGATGCCGCGCTCGCGCAGGGCGAAAGCGTGAGTTGTTCCGGAATCAAACCACACGTCCAGAACATCGGTAACCTTGGTCCAGGCGTGACCGTCCGCATCATGACCCAGAAAGTCCCTGTCGGGTGTTTCAAACCAGGCATCGATGCCGCCCGCTGAGATCGCCTCGACAATGCGTTCGTTGATCGCTGCCGCCTTGTCTTCCGGCAAAGCGGCGGTGTGGGGCTCACCCGCCTCATTCACGAAAATCGTGATCGGCACGCCCCAATTCCGCTGGCGGGAGACGAGCCAGTCTGGCCGGTCCTTCACCATCGCCTTCAGCCGGTTGCGGCCCTGGGGCGGGAAAAACTCAACACCCTCAAGCGCCGTCATCGCCTGGGTCCGCAGCGTGTCGTCTGCCGAACCCTTATCGTCCATGGCGATAAACCATTGGGGCGTTGCCCGCCGGATCACTGGCGCCTTCGACCGCCACGAATGCGCATCGCGGATCATTGTCAGGCCGCGTCCTAGGAGGCCGCCGGTTTCTGCGAGCAGCGAGATGACCTCGCTATTCGCTTTACCGGCTTCACCGCGCTTCTTGCCGGACGTACGAACAATATCGAGGCCCGCGAGCCGTTCCGGCAAATCCGGATGGGCATAGCACCCACCCTCATCGACGATCTGGCGGATGTCTTTCGTCGTTCGGCCGGAGGCGAGCCAGACATTGAAGTCATCTTCGCCATGGGCCGGTGCCGTATGCACAAACCCAGTTCCGGCCTCCGATGTGACGTGGCGGCCTGCTAAAAGTGGCACGCCATGTCCGAAGAAGGAATCGAATGGCGAGAGGGGGTGGTCGAGGGTCAGATTGGCCAGCATATCGCTTTTGATCGACCGCACGCGCCGATACTTGGTGACCTTGGCCGCGGCCATAACCTCTTCGGCCAATCCTTCGGCAAGGATCAGGCGATCGCCATTCTTCGCATAGGGAGAAAAGCCGAGGGTCTCGGCATCTTCTACCGTCTCCACTTCGTAGAGTGCATAGGCAATATCAGGATTGTAGGCGACGGCTTGGTTGGCCGGGATCGTCCAGGGTGTGGTCGTCCAGATCACGACCGATGCGCCGCGTAAGACAGCGGTCAATTCGTCGTCAAAGGGCCATTGCCGGCTGTCATGCGACTGGTCCCTGATCTGGAATTTTGCCCAGATAACCGGCACCTTCCGCTCATCGTATTCGATCTCGGCTTCGGCGAGCGCCGTCTTCTCCACCGGTGACCACATCACAGGTTTCGCCCCGCGCACCAACCGCCCCCCCATGGCGATCTCAAGAAATTCGGAAACGATTTTTGCTTCGCTTTCCGGGCGCATCGTCAGGTAGGGATTATCCCACTCCCCCTCGATTCCGAGCGCGCGGAACTCCTTGCCCTGGATCTCGACCCAGCCTTTTGCGTAATCCCGGCATCTCGCCCGAAACTCTGCGGGGCTCACATCATCTTTCGTGCGGCCCTTGGCGCGGAACTCTTCCTCGACTTTCCATTCGATCGGCAAACCGTGACAGTCCCAGCCAGGCAGATAAGAGGCATCATGCCCGGTCATCTGACGAGATCGGACGATGATATCCTTCACGATCTTGTTCATGGCTGTGCCGAGATGAATGTGGCCGTTCGCGTAGGGCGGGCCATCATGAAGGATCCACGGCTTTGCGCCCCGCGCTTTGGCATCGTCGCGGAGTTTTTCGTAAAGCTTCAGCTCATCCCAGCGCGCAATCCACGTGGGCTCAGCCTTCGGCAGGCCGCCCCGCATCGGAAAATCGGTTTGCGGCAGGAATAGCGTCTCGCGATAGTCCCGGCTTGGGCTGTCATTTGAATCGGGCATGGATCTGATCTTCGAATTTCGGGGATATGTAACAGGGCGCGAAAGAGTTGTCCCCGGCAGCGTTCATCTGAGCCGAAATCGCTCAGAGCGCGGCCGGGCCGCTAATTCGATGAGCAGATATGTACGTCATGGGTTCGCCGTAACACCCTGTGCAGATGCTGTCACGAGCTGCGTCCGCGCTTCTGCGACGTCCTTGTGCATCTGCGCCACCATTTCATCAAGATCATCAAACTTCAGTTCAGGGCGCAGGAACGATATGAATGCAACGTCGATCTGCTTGCCATAGAGGTCGCCGGCCCAATCGAAGATCATTGTCTCCAAAAGTGGGTCGCGTAGACCGGTCGTCGGCGTCCGCCCAAAATTCGCGATCCCGTCCTGCCAGATCGCTTCACCCTCGATGCGAACACGAACGGCATAAACGCCGTGTCGCGGATGGATGAGATTCCCGAGCGTGATGTTTGCCGTCGGGAAGCCAATCGTTCGACCTCGCTTTTCGCCGTGCTCAACAATCCCGTCGACCGTCCAAGGCGTTCCAAGCAGTTCGGCGGCCTTTTCGGGCTCTCCTGCGCGCAGGGCTTGGCGCATAGCTGTTGAGGAGGCCTTGTCGCCAAGCGCCTCGATCTTTTCAACGATTGTCACGCCAAAGCCGAGGGCGCGGCCTAGGGAAGACAGCCGGCGTGCGTCCCCCATCCGGCCGCGGCCAAAGCGAAAGTCAAAGCCGACCGCGACGTGTGACACGCCGAGCCCGTCTTGCAGCACCTGGCGCGCAAAGCCTTCATCGGTCATCGCGGCCATCTCTGAATTGAAAGGCAACTCGAAAACGGCAGACGCGCCGAGGTTTAAAAGCGTACGGTTACGA
>JBCAWP010000077.1:0-10360 GCA_038534535.1 Pseudomonadota bacterium | reverse complement strand
CTGGCGGGTCGCGGCCAAGGCCTCGCGCTCCTACCTCGCCTCCCCGTTTAACCCACTCCGCGAGAGCGAGTTCGGCCGCTCCCTGCGTGCCGCCGTCGACATCTTTGAATCAACGACGCGTTATTATGGCAAACCGGACTGGGATCTCCCGACGACACGGATCAATGGCGTCGACATCGACGTGACCCCCACTGTCGCCTGGTCGACCACTTGGTGCCAGCTCATCCATTTCAAGCGAGATGCCGCCGAAATGGCGAAGGCGCGTGGTCCTAAGGCAAAACCACAACCACGCCTCTTGATCGTCGCCCCGCTCTCCGGGCACTACGCAACGCTCCTACGGGGCACTGTCGAAGCCTTCCTGCCAACCCATGAAGTCTTCATCACCGACTGGACAGACGCTCGCACGGTGCCGGTCTGGCTCGGCCGCTTCGACCTTGATGACTATGTCGACCATGTCCGTGACATGCTTACTCACCTTGGAGGCGGCGTAAACGTCCTCGCCGTCTGCCAACCGGGCCCCCCGGTTCTCGCTGCCGTTTCCATGATGGCTGAAGACGGCGACCCGGCCCTGCCGGCATCGATGGTCTTCATGGGCTCCCCAATCGATACGCGCCAGTCACCCACGGTACCGAACAAGCTTGCCGAGGAACGCTCCCTCGCCTGGTTCGAGCGGAATATGATCTATACGGTGCCCATGCCCTGGCCAGGGGCCATGCGCCGCGTCTATCCGGGGTTCGTCCAGCTCTCCTCCTTCATGAATATGAATTGGGAAAACCACGTCCACGCCCATTGGCGTTTCTTCAATCACCTCGTCGAAGGCGATGGTGACAGCGCCGCAAAGCACAGAAAATTCTACGACGAATACCTTTCTGTCCTTGATCTCTCAGAAGAATTTTACCTGCAGACCATTGTGCGCATCTTCCAGGAGCACCAGTTAGCGCGCGGCGCTTACCGGGTTCACGGTCGCCTTGTCCGTCCCGAAGCAATCCGTACAGTCGCGCTCATGACCGTCGAAGGCGAAAAGGACGATATTTCAGGTATCGGCCAGACCCAGGCCGCCCATACGCTCTGCAAGAATATCCCGGCGGAAATGCAGCTCGACTATATTCAACCGGATGTCGGCCACTATGGCGTCTTTAACGGCTCGCGCTTCCGGACTGAAATTGTCCCGCGGATCAATGAATTTACGGGCCAGTTCACCAATGCCAAGCGCGAAGCTGAAGCGGCCGAGCGCCTGCGCGTCGCCGGCTGACAACGCGCATTTTTAGCTCGCCATCGCCCGCATCATGAAGAGTGGGACCGACCCCTGCTCGGTGACAGCCCAATCAAGCGGCTCGTCATGGGCCTCGACCGGCAAGTCTTCTAGCATCTGCGCCTTGTATGCGACGACGCAGGCAAAAGCCCGGCCGCGACCGCGCAGGGCCGAGAGCGCCCGGTCATAATGGCCGCTCCCATAGCCAAGCCGCGTGCCGGCGGCATCGAAGCCAAGGGCCGGGACCAAAACAAGGCTTGGATAGGCAATCGGGGCTGTCGTGGGGGGCTCTTTCAGGCCAAACGGTCCCTCTTCGAGAGGCTCGCCCGGTTCCCATAGCCGAAAATCCATCGTCTCATCCGCATTGACGCGCGGCAAACACAACGCGGCTCCGGCGAGCGCTAAACGGTCCATCAGCGGAAGCGGTGAGAGTTCATCGCGAATTGGAACATAGCCCGCCACAATCGGGCCGTACCGATCGAACAGCTTCATCGGGAAAATATCGGCAAGTTTTTCAGCCGCGTCTGGATCCCGCGCTGCGGCTTCTGCGCGAATCTCGCGCAGGATTTGGCGCATTTCGTGTTTCGACTTCTGGGCCAAGTCAGGAACCATCTCGCATCGTCTTCGTCAGAGTGCTCAAATCTTCTTCCTTAGATTTAATCTCACCGGACGACATAATGATGACGACAACCGCAATCGCCGGACGGTACTTGTCATTCCCATCGACCCAGCAAGCTAGGTGGGCACCGTGTACCCGGGACCACGGTCCCGGACAGGGACAGTTCCCTGATGGTAATGTAAGGTCGCTGGAATAAGCTTCCCGCACCGCGCGTCGCAGCCGCCGCCATCCCGGAACTTAGGGGTGCGCTATGCGGATTGAAAGCGCTCAGTCAGTCGCAGCGCTGTTATTTATGTCGAAGGCAAATAGCAGCGTGCGTTGTCGTTCGGAAAAATTGTCGTCCGACAAGAGGTAAAGACGCGTGCGGCCATCGGACCATTCGCGCACGGCAACAGCTTCGAAATTGTCCACCGCCAGGGGGCGCGCCAGCCTCAATAGAGTCTCGCCATTGGTTTGCGCATCCGTGTATCGACGCACCTCAATCGTATTACCGACGCCGGGCGCATAATCACGGAAGACAGCGAACACCGCATCGCCCAACGTATCGAGCCCGGTCGGGGCCAGCCCATCCGGCGCCTCGAGGGTACCGATCAGGTCTGGGGCGCTGGCATCAAGGCGAATGAGTGACACGGTCCCGCTCTTTTCCGCCTCAATGGTCCCGATCAGCTGGTCCGACGAGATCGCGAGCCCCTCAAGACCACCATTGTCTTCCAGCCGCGGCCCAGCATCCGCGATCCGGCGCGGGATTGACGCAAGCATCGCGCCCCGCGCGCTGCTCCCGCAGGCTTCGAGATCGTAAACGAGCGCCCGGTGATTGCGCTCAAAACTCACAATCGCGCGGCCCGCATCCACCGCGAGCCCCTCGGCATCACCATTTCGCTTATCGTTGAAGACGGCACCGTCGGCACCGCGCATATCAGCCAGTCCGCCAATACCGTCAGGGGTGCCGTTTTCGAGGCCGATCCAGACAAACGCGCCGTGATCCGACACAGTGAGAAGACTGCCAGAGGGCAGGACATCCATTCCGGACAGTCCCCCGAACTTAGGGTTCTCGCTTTGCAGGTGCCACCCGCCCGCAAATGTCACACCGTTGAGCGCTTCAGCGACATCCGGCGCGTCGCCGAGGCTCACGGGCTCCGCGGAGATATTGATCGCCTCGGCGCGGACGTAAGATGTCCCCTCCGGACAGGACTGTCCGGCAAGTGCGTCGAGGCGCTCGGACAGATCGAGTGTCGGATCGCTCGTCGCTGGCAACGCTTCGCCCGGCGTGTCTGACGCTGTACACGCGGCGAGCAGTGCCGCAGCCACCATCAAACTAACGTTTCGCACCCTTCACCTCCTGCAGGCTCGTTTTGCGAACGGCTCGTCCGAGGTCGACCTTAGCCCCGCCATAGCGCGGGGCACCGGAGCTCGCCGTCGATGTTGCGCCGCGCACCGTTTCGCGCGTCAATGGCGGGACCGCCATGGCCTCCGGATGGGGGCCATGCTCGTCGAAAAGCGAGGCCAGTTGTTCGGTCATCGCACCGCCAAGCTGCTCGGCGTCCACAATGGTCACCGCCCGGCGGTAATATCGGGTCACGTCGTGGCCGATCCCGATCGCGATCAGCTCCACTGGGCTCTTCTCCTCGATATAAGAGATCACGTCGCGCAGATGGCGCTCCAGGTAATTGCCCACATTCACCGACAGGGTGGAGTCATCGACTGGTGCCCCATCGGAAATCACCATCAGGATGCGGCGCTGTTCCGGCCGGCCGATCAGGCGCTCATGAGCCCAAAGCAGGGCCTCACCGTCGATATTTTCCTTCAACAGGCCTTCGCGCATCATCAGGCCGAGATTGCGGCGGGCGCGGCGCCAGGGCGCATCCGCCGGCTTGTAAACGATGTGGCGAAGATCATTCAGGCGGCCGGGTTTCGCCGGTTTCCCCGCCTTCACCCAATCTTCCCGCGACAGCCCACCCTTCCAGGCTTTGGTGGTAAAGCCGAGGATCTCCACCTTCACGCCGCACCGCTCCAGCGTCCGCGCAAGGATATCCGCGCACAGGGCCGCCACCATGATTGGGCGCCCACGCATGGAGCCGGAATTATCAAGCAGCAGGGTTACGACGGTGTCCCGGAACTCTGAATCGTCTTCCTGTTTGAAAGATAGTGGCACCGTTGGATCGGTAATCACGCGCGTCAGGCGGGCCGTGTCGAGCACGCCCTCCTCCAGGTCGAAACTCCACGACCGGTTCTGCTGAGCCATCAACCGCCGCTGGAGCCGGTTAGCAAGCTTGGACACAGCGCCCTGGAGTCCTTGCAGTTGGTGATCCAGATAAGCCCGCAGCCGGGCAAGCTCCTCCGGATCACAAAGGTCGGGCGCAAGGGCAATCTCGTCATGGGCCGTCGTGAAAACGGCATAGCTATACTCGGTCCGGTCGGCCCCATCGGCATAGTTCGGGCGCAACGGCTTGGACCCCTCATCGGCCTCGTCCGGCGCGTCGGCATCCATGTCGGCATCAGCCTGGACCTCGACATTCGTTTCCTCGCCCTCAATGTCATCACTCTCGCCGGCTTCCAGCTCTTCCATGGACGCGCCGCGCTGCTCCTCGCCGGACATTTCCTCTTCGCCGGATGCGGAGTTCTCGTCCTGGTCGCCTGGATCATCCTCCTCAGAATCCTCGCCAGACTCACTCGCCTCGTCTCCGGAGGTCAGGTCACGGATCATATCGCGCACCGTCCGCGCAAACGCGGCTTGGTCATCGATCTGATTGACGAGGCGATCGAGCGCCCCGCCCGTTTTTTCGGTTACCTCCGCGCGCCAGAGTGCGGCGATCGCCTCAGCTTCTTTTGGCAGCGGCCGGCCTGTCAGTTTTTCCCGCAAGAGAAACTCAAGCGCCGGCGCCAGCGGCACAGATTGGCGGTCCTGCAGACGCGTTAAACCTTCGCGCTCGCATCGGGCCGAGAGCGCCGCATCCAGGTTCTGCGCAGTGCCATCCATGGCGCTTGCCCCGATGGAGAGCACGCGGGCTGATTCGGCCGCATCATAGACCTCGCGGGGTAAGTCGCCTTGCGGCCGGTTGCGCAGGTGGGAGCGCGGATCATGGTGCGCAAGGCGCAGCGCCACTCCGTCCGCTTCTCCCCGTAAGGCGGCCGCGATTCCCGGCGAGACCTCCCGCGGCGGCGCGCGCAAGCTAACCCGTGTCCCATCGGCCGCGGCGGTGTCATTGCCGAAGCCCACCTCGACATCCTCAGTGGCGCTCATCGCCTTCGTCGTCGCCGCGAGCGCGGCCTTGAAGAGGTCGGTCAGATTTTGATCGGAAGAAGCCATGCGGGGGATGTAACCCGCGCAGACCTGATTGCGAAGCCCGTGATCTTGCCTCAGGCGGCCTTACGCGGATTCGCCATCAGCCAGTGATAGGCTTCATCGAGGCGCCGCTTGCGTTCCTCCGGAGTGATATCGTCGGACGTATTCGCCCGCTTCTGCCAGGGGCGACGTTTCGCACTCACTTCCGACACTTTCGTCCGCCAGGCCTTGATCACATCCTGCGGCCCTGCATCGTTCTTAAGCCCAAGAACGATGAGGTGTTTCTTTCGCTCCATGGAGATTTCCGGATCGATCAGCGGCAACCGCTTCAGGATCCGCCGGTCAGATTTGAGGAACAGTCGGCGCTGGATCCACGCGGCCACGGCGCCAAAAACAACGCCGCCGACCGGATAGGCGGCCAGATTAGCTTGAGTTCGAAAAACCGATGGCAAATGGCCGGAAAAATCGAGGACAAGGCCGGGGATAGGAAATGATTGCATGAAAAAGACGAAGCCAAGCGCCGAGAGGACCGGGAAAGCGAGGTAGAAGAAGACGTAAGGTCCAACTTTCCGAAATGCTGCACCAGACCCAATGAAGACGCCTATTAAAACAAGCATCATCTGAACGGCAGTCATGTCAGTCGGCTCCCACTTTCCCCAGCGGGTGACATAACAAGTCGAGATTAAAGGCCAGTTTCCATCTATTGAGAAAATCTGGCGACTAGCCTGATTAGCCTTAGGCGACCTTCACCAACAAAGCGCTTTCCGGCAATTCCACAGCAAAGCAGCGCTGGTACATCTCAGCGACAAGCGGACGCTCAAGCTCGTCGCATTTGTTAAGGAAGGTCATTCGAAACGCGTGACCGAGGTCGCCGAAAATCGCGAAGTTCTCAGCCCAGGTAATCACCGTGCGCGGGCTCATGACGGTGGAGATGTCGCCGTTCATGAACGCATTCCGGGTCAAATCCGCGAGCCTGACCATTTTGGAGAGCGTCTCGTCGTCGACGCCCGTATCCTTCGCCTTGATGATCTCCACCTCTGCATCGTGCTCCAGATAGTTCAGTGTCGTGACGATGGACCAGCGGTCCATCTGACCCTGATTGAGTTGCTGGGTTCCATGGTAAAGGCCGGTAGTGTCGCCAAGGCCCACGGTATTCGTCGTGGCGAACAGGCGGAAATAGGGGTTTGGGCTGATCACACGGTTCTGGTCGAGGAGTGTCAGTTTTCCTGAAGCTTCGAGGACGCGCTGGATGACAAACATCACATCGGGCCGGCCGGCATCGTATTCGTCAAACGTAATGGCAACCGGGCGCTGCAAGGCCCATGGCAGAATGCCTTCGCGAAACTCGGTGATCTGCTTGCCATCCTTCAAGACGATGGCGTCCTTCCCGACCATGTCGATCCGGCTGACATGGCTATCGAGATTGACCCGGATCAACGGCCAATTCAGGCGGGCGGCGATCTGCTCGATATGCGTCGACTTACCGGTACCATGATAGCCTTGAACCATCACACGGCGATTATGTTCAAATCCGGCCAGCACCGCGAGGGTCGTCTGCGGATCAAAGCGGTAAGCCGTGTCCAACTCTGGAACGTACTCGTTCCGATCTTTAAAGCCGTGGACCACCATGTCGGTGTCCAGGCCGAAGACGTCGCGGACCTTGATTTCAACGGTTGGCTTCAAATCAACCAATTTGTCGTCAGACGTCATTACGGTCATGGGCAGAGATCACCTCACTCTTATCGGAATTATAGGCGTTCTAGCACGCTCGCCTCCCGCGCCAAGTGTGACGAAACGGAAACCACACCCCACACGTACTAACAGATATGTGACAGGGCGTGTTTTGCGGATAATCACCATGGGCACTTAAACATCGGGCGTACCAAACGAAGGAGAGTTCAATGGTCCGTCCCGCCCCGCTCCGCTCCGTCCTGCTCGCGGCCACGCTATTTGTTGGCGCCTCAGCGCCGGCAGCCCTGGCACAAACAACCGTCAACACGGTTCCGGTCAGCCTCACCGCGCCGGCTGAAACCAGCAGCTATTCCGTCGACTACCGCCCAATCGGCGTGTTCACCGAAGCCTTCGGCGATCAGGAACGGGGCCGTACGAAAATTGCCTACGCCGCGCTCGAACAACAGGGCAAGCGGTTCCTTACGCGGTATGTGGACTACCTCGCCGGCGTGCCGGTATCCTCGCTTGACCGCGACGACCAGCTCGCTTTCTGGCTGAACACCCGCAATATTCTCATCGTCCAAGCGATGGCCGAAAGTAATTCCCGCCGTCGCATGCAACGGGCGCGCGGCACAGCCGAAGCTCCCGGCAGCATGTGGACCGAAAAGCGGATCAGCTTTGGCGACACGGAACTCTCGATCGAGGATATCGAAAAAGACATCATTCTGGCCAACTGGTCAGACACCCCCAATGTGATCTTTGGCCTCTATCAAGGGACACAGGGCGGCGCCGGTCTGCCAGCTGAAGGCTTCCGCGGCGAAACCGTCCATGCCGAACTCGCCGCGACGGGAAAAACATTCATCAATGCCCGGTCCGGCGTCCGCGCCCGTCGCAACAGCGTCGAAATCCCGGAACTGTTCTACTGGTATAACGACGCTTTCTTCGGCGGCGACGAAGCTGCCATGACAGCCCACCTCGCCACGCTCGCGGAGGGCGATCGGGCTGAGGCGCTCACATCTGGACGGCAAACAAAGGCCCGCAAATTTTCTTATCGGTCCGATGAGCTGATCATTCGACAGCAATCCGTACCAACCGCTGGTGGTGCTGGCGGATTTGCGGGCGGCGGCGGTGCCGGCGGCGGCTCCTAGGGTCCAATCTGTCTCACCTGTGCTAAGTCTGCGAGCGACATGCCGACCGACATAGTGACAGATATTGAGACCAAGCAGTCAGACTGGCCGGCGGTTTTACCTCTGGCCAGTCTCGGCATTTTGATCATTCTGGGATTTGGGGCCATTGCGGTCCTGTCCCACGATTTCCCCTATGGACGCGATCCCTCAAGCGCGCCGACACGGACTTACATCGCCCTTGCCGCAGCGCTCGGTGGCGGCTGCCTTTTGCTCGTGCCAATCGTTCGCCATCTCACGCCGACGAAAAATAGACTTCTGCTTCTCTTGGCCGTCGGTCTGCTCGCGCGTCTTTTCATGTTTGCGTCCGATCCGGTCCTTGAAGACGATTGGCATCGCTATCTGTGGGACGGTGCGAGTGTGGCCCACGGCGTGGACCCCTATAAATACGCTCCAGCCGAAGCGACGCCCGTCACCCGCCTCGGGGAAAAAATTGGGTGGTCCGAAGAACCGGATCTCGCCCGGCTCCAGGAAATGACAGACGAGGCTCCCATCCTCTACTGGCGGATCAACTACCCTTACTTAAAGACGATTTATCCCCCCATCGCGCAGCTTGCCTTTGCGGCCGCGCATTTCGTCTCGCCGTATAGCCTAACGGGCTGGCGCGCCGTACTTTTGGTGGTGGATCTCCTCACGGTCGCACTTTTGGCCTGGACCTTGACGCTTTTTGGCCGCTCCCCCTTGTGGGCGGGGCTCTACTGGTGGAACCCAGTCGTCATCCTCGAAGCCTTCAATGCCGGGCACATGGACGTTTTGATCGCGCCGGCCCTCGTGGGTGTCCTGGCGCTTGCACGGCTCGGCAAGCTGAAGCTAGCCGTTATGGCCTTGGCGGCGGCGTCAGCCGTCAAATTCTGGCCCGCCCTCCTGGCCCCCGCCCTCATTCGCAAACACCTGTTCAACCCGCTGCACGTGGCCGGGTTTGCAGCGCTCTTCATCGCCGCTGCCCTCGTCTTGCTCTGGCCACAGCTGCGTTACATCTTCGTCGATCCAGACCAGGGCCTTGTCGCCTATTCCGATACGTGGCGTCGCCATGCCTTCATGTTTGCGGCGCTCGCGGACGGCCCGCTCTCTGGCCTCGCCGAGCCGGACCGCGCCGCGCGTAATCTCGTGGTGGTGCTGATATCCGCCGCCGCCCTCGGATTTGCCGTCCGGGCCAAACCTAATGGCGACGACCTGCCCGGGATCTGTCTCGCAATTACGGCAGTCCTCCTTTTCCTCTCCCCTACCGGATATCCTTGGTACCAAATCTGGATCGCCATGTTTCTCCCATTCGCCCCGAGATGGGGGCTATTGTCACTCATGGTGACCGCACCACTTTACTATACGCGCTTTCTGCTCGGTGATGCCCACTCCCTTTATCAGTGGGGCATTGTTCCGATCGCTTTTGGAGTGCCGCTTCTGCTCGTTCTAGCTGAAGCTTTCTGGAGACGAGACTATGCACGGACCTGACCAAGCCCGCATCGCGGTGATCATTCCCGCACTGAATGAAGAGGCGGCCATTGCCCGTGTCGTGTCGCGCGTACCTGCGTTCGTTGACCGGATCATTGTGGCAGATAATGGCTCGACGGATGATACCGCTCAACGTGCGGAAGCGGCTGGTGCGCGTGTCGTCTCGGTCCCCACGGCCGGCTATGGACGCGCTTGCCTTGCCGGGGTCCAGGCGGCGGGCGACGCAGATATCTTGGTTTTCTTGGACGGTGACGGATCTGATGTACCGGAAGAAATGGAAAACCTCTTGCACCCAATCATTTCCGGCGAGGTTGATCTCGTTATCGGCTCCCGGGCGCTCGGCAACGCCGAGGCCGGGTCGCTAACCGTACCGCAAAGGTTCGGTAACCGCCTCGCTTGCTGGCTGATGCAGGTGTTCTGGGGCGCAACCTACACCGATCTCGGCCCGTTCCGCGCAATTCGCCGCTCAGCCTATGACCGGCTACAGATGGAAGCACCGACATTCGGCTGGACCGTCGAAATGCAAGTCCGCGCCCTGAAACAAAGGCTCGCGGTTGCGGACGTACCAGTGAGCTATCGCCGGCGGATCGGCCAATCCAAAATCTCTGGGACTGTTCGGGGCGTGGTCATGGCGGGGGCGTACATTCTCGGCACGATCTTCGCGGAAAGACTAGGCCGAGGCCCACAGCCGGCTATCGCACGGCCGGTTCCACAGCGACTGTCGCTTGACCTTGGCGCACCGCGTTCAGGTCAGCTCAAACGCATCGCCTAGATAGTCTTTTAGAAGGGCGCTCTTCGCTAAAAAAATCTCTCGCGCCTCATCCGGCGTTGTGCGCTTGAAGCGCACCCGGTCCCCTGGTTTCAGTTGACCGAGTTGGTGACGGTCTGCCCTCCGGGCAGAC
>JBCAWP010000076.1:0-10365 GCA_038534535.1 Pseudomonadota bacterium | reverse complement strand
AGCCAGAGGCAAGATTGAGATGTCCAGTTCGCCAATCCCCCGCCCAGCCCCCGCGGCAGTCGGCCTCGACCCTGGTGCCGCCGTGTCGCCGGTTGCCGATCGCCCGAAACTGACTCGCATTGCGCCGCCAAACCGGCGCGACAAGGTCCGCCGCCTCATCTGGATGCTCTCCTGGATGGTTTTTGCCCGGTGGACGCCCGTCCCACTACACGGCTGGCGCGGGCTCGTTCTGAGGGCCTTCGGTGCTAAGATTGGGCCGGGCGCGCACATCTATCCAAGCGCGGCGGTCTGGGCGCCCTGGAACCTTCACGTGTCGGACGGTGGCTGCCTCGCAGAAGGCGTCCGGTGCTACAATGTCGCGAAAATATCCGTCGGCAGGGGCGCGGTTGTAAGTCAATACGCCTATCTTTGTTCGGCAAGCCATGATCCCCACGGGCAGGGATTTCCGCTCATTGGCGGGCCAATTGTCATTGGTGACGACGCCTGGGTCGCCGCAGAGGCGTTCATCTCCCCGGGGGTCATGCTGGAGGACAGAGCCGTCGCCGCCGCCCGCGCGGTGGTTGTTCGACATGTGCCACGCGCCACCATTGTTGGCGGCAACCCTGCAAGGCCGATCGGCGATCGGCGGCCATAATCCCATGAGCACCCCCCGACAGATTCCCATCAGCGTGGTCATCCCCGTCAAGAACGAGGAAAAAAATCTTCCCCGCTGCCTCGCGCGCTTGTCGCGCTTTGCCGAAATCATTGTCGTTGATTCTTCCTCAACGGACCGCACGCCGGAGATCGCGTCTGAGTTTGGGGCGCGGTACATCAATTTTGAATGGGACGGACGCTATCCTAAAAAACGCAACTGGATCCTCATCAACCATCAACTGGATAATGAATGGGTCTTGTTCCTCGACGCGGACGAGTTACTCGACGCGTCTGTCTGCGACGCCCTCGATGCGGCCACACGCCAAACGGACTATTCCGGCTATTGGCTCAATTACACCAATTACTTCCTCGGCAAGCCGCTGCGCCATGGCATCCCCCAACAGAAACTTGCCTTCTTTCGGGTCGGCAAAGGCCTCTATGAGAAGATCGACGAGGCAGCATGGTCGCCGCTCGACATGGAGATCCATGAGCACCCAATCATTGATGGAGACCTCGGCGAGATTCCCGAGCGCATCGACCATGATGATTATCGCGGCCTCGCCAAGTTCATTGAGCGTCACAAAGACTATGCCCTGTGGGAGGCGAACCGCTACCAGACGCTGAAATCTGCAGGCGCTGACACGCTGGCACGGTTAACGAAGCGCCAAAGGTTTAAGTACCGGCACATCGCCAGTTGGTGGTATCCAGCGTTTTACTTCGCCTACACCTATTTTGTCCGCCTCGGCTGCCTCGATGGCAGGGCAGGATTCGCCTACGCTTTTTATAAGTTTTGGTACTTCTATACGATCCGCCTCCTGATTGCGGAGATCACCTCTCCAAGTGCGCATCCTCAGGAAAAATCAGCGGCAGCCTCGCTCGCGGATCAGGCCCTCACGCCAAAGTCTTAGCGACCATCGCCTGCGGAGATGAGCTCTGACCAGGCCTCAAAGGCGCGCTGGCGAGAGGCTTTTTCGTCAACATATCGCCGGGCTGCTGTCGACATTTCAGCCACCTTGGCCGGAGTGGAGGCCCACTCTGAAATGTGGTGTGCGACTTGAGCCGCTTCGCCAGGGCTTATCCCCACCCCGAACCCATACTTACGAACCGCGGACCCGATCTCCCCATCCGGATCGCCAATCATCAAAAGCGGGCGCCCCGCCGCCGCAATCCCGTAGAGCTTGCTCGGGACAATGAGACCTTCAAGCGATGGCAAAAGCGAGACCCAGTGCAAGTCAGGCACTCCGAGAGAGAGCGGCAACTGGTCTCGCGGCTGGTAAGGTTTCAAGACCACATTGGTCAGCCCGCGGGCCTCAATCTCAGCGTCTAGGCGCTCGCGCAAATGGCCGCCTCCGACGAAGAGAAACTTGATCGACGGGGTGTCCGAGACAAGCGCCGCCGCCCCGAGCATTGTATCGAGATCATGCGCCCGGCCGAGATTTCCAGAGTAACCGACGATAAAATCGGTTGGTTCAAAGCCCCAGGCACGCCGCAGCGCATTGTCATCCTTTGCCAATGGTTGGATGGCGACATCGTCTACAAAATTGTGGATCGTCGCGATCTTTCCGGTAGGAACGTTTGCCTCCAGCAAACGCTCCGCCATCTGGTCTCCGATCACGACATTGCCCGCTGCTTTGCGGAAGGACCGGTCACGCAGACCTTTCAGCAGCGCGCCGATCGGACCATCGAACATCCGCAGTCCGAGCGACGCTGCCACATCCGGGTAGATATCCTGAAGCCAGTTCAGAACGCGCGCCCCTTTGAGCCGGCCGATCAAGCCAAGCGGAATGGAGAGGAGCGGCGGATCGGTCTTGATAACCAGGACATCCCCGCGGCGGGCCCGCCGAAAAACAACCGCACTCGCCGACAGGTAAAACGAGGCATAGTCAGCCGCCCGGCCAACGAGATGAGCGCGGCCAAACCGCGTCGTCGACACCCTTCGAATACGCACATTCTTGATGGTTTCACGCGGCTTGAATGGCTGGGCCGCACCGTCATAGCTGAGGCGTGACGTAATGACTTCGACCCCATCCTGGGTGCGTGCAAGGTGCTCGGCGACATCGGCCAGGATCTGGGCCGTCGCGCTATGGTCAGGATAGTAAAATCGATTGACGAATATGATCCGTCGAGACGACGCCTTTCGATCGGTCGACATCTGTTCGTATGATCCCGTCGCGTGGCTTAGGACTTTACCGGCACGTTCAAACGCCGCTTCGTGGCATGGGACTCTGCCCCATCGCCCAAAACTTTTTCACCGCGCATATAATGCCGCTGCCATCGCTCCCGCATAGCGGACTCTTCGCGAGTGGCCAGGCGCTCGTTGAAGTTATTGCGGCTGTCACGCCACGCCGTGTACTCGGCCTTCAGCTCAGCATGGTCGTCCAGTTTGTGAATTCTTGGGGTCACCTCTTCCAGCCGGCCATGCTCCATCAATGTGATAAAGCAAAAGGGCTCGCCCCGTTCGAACTTGACACGGCCTGGCTTCGTCATCTGCCAATTCATCGTGAAGGGAAATGGCAGCCAATCGGTCTCGATCAGACCCGTGAGCGGTGCAATCCCATCCTTGGGATGATTAGGCATTCCGGTCGCCCAGACACCCCAACCGGGCGGGGTACGAAACAAGTAGCCGGTATGGAACGTCACGATCCCGCGGCGAAAATGGCTTCCGGTAAAGGAGGCCACACCTTCGGGAAACTGTTTGGATGTGATCAGGATCGCGTCTTCCAGCGGTCCACCGTCCCAAACGATTTCCACATCGAACGGGCAGAGAATTTCCCATCCGGTGGAATTGGCCATGGTGAGTGGCAGACACCGATAGGGGTGACGGTCCGTATAGGCATCCATCCAGGCACGCTGGGGGCGGCCGGGAACAATCTCCGGAGCCACATCATAAATCTGATAGCAGTCGAGTTGCATCTCTAACCGGCCTTCCTCGCTGCCTCTTGACGCACTGTGTTTTCTTTGCCGACTGACCGGGATGCTCGCAAGTCCCGAAGACCTATTTGCCTACCTTGATCGCCTCGGCATTGCCCACGAGACACACTGGCACGAGCCGGTGTTTAGGGTCGAAGACGGACGCGATCTCAAAGCCGCGCTTCCTGGCGGGCATACGAAGAACCTCTTCTTGGCCGATAAAGACGGGGCCCTTGTGCTCATCTCAGCCTGGGCCGACAGCCGCATACCTTTAAACCGCCTCCATAAACCCCTTGGGACGCGCCGGCTCTCCTTTGCCCCGGCCGAAATGATGACATCGGTCTTGGGCGTGACGCCGGGGTCCGTGACCGCCTTTGCCTTGGCAAACGACACCGAGAACAAGGTGCGGTTTGTCCTCGATGCAGCACTCAAGCGATTTGAAATGGTCAATTTCCATCCGCTGCAGAACCATGCGACGACCCGAATAACCCTGGCGGACCTGCAACGGTTTCTGACGGCCACTGGCCACGACATGACGGAGATCGACTTTGCCGGGATCTAATCAAATCCGATCACGCACGTTCAAGCGAAACGCCGAGACCGGGGGCAGACATTGCCCTTTTGGTGAATTGGCCCCACATGGGGCGGGTCAATGAATTCGATATAGAGGTGCCCTATGCCGCACACCGCCGCGCCAGACGCCCCATCCGCAACGGAAACCAGCGCCCACGTCTTACTTGGAACCGACCAGACCTTTATGGCAGACGTTGTCGAGGCGTCCCAAACGCAACCTGTCATCGTCGACTTCTGGGCGCCGTGGTGCGGTCCTTGCCGGACGCTCATCCCCCTCTTGGATAAAATCGTCAACGAGCTCGGCGGCCAAGTGAAGCTCGTTAAAATCAATATCGATGAAAACCAGGCCATTGCAGGCCAACTGGGCGTTCGCTCCATCCCGGCTGTGTTTGGCTTTGTGAAAGGCCGTCCGGTCGACGCCTTCCAAGGCGCTCTCCCTGAGGGTCAGCTCCGCAACTGGATCCAGAAACTCCTGACCGGCACGGACGCAGCGAAAGAACTCGCCACGGCGCTCGAAGCCGCCGAAGCCGCCTTCCAGGAAGGCCGCATTGGCGACGCCGCTCAAATCTATGCCCAGATCGTCAATGCCGCACCCGACAATCTAAAAGCGATTGCGGGTCTTGCACGCTGTTACCTCGCCAATGGTGAGAAAGACAAAGCCCGCGAAGTCCTGGAAATGGTCCCTGAGGACCGCCGCTCCGATCCCGATGTTAAGAGCGTCACGCTCGCCATCGAGCTCACCGCGGACGCCCCAGATGACGACGAGTTCTCAGAGGCCCTCGCCCACGTCACCGCGACCCCGTCTGACCATGGCGCGCGCTTCGAACTCGCCCAGAAATACGTCGCCGCGGGCCGCAACGACAAAGCGGCCGAACACCTCCTTTCAATCCTGGCATCAGACCTCAACTGGTCGGACGGCAAAGCAAAAGAGGAATTGCTGAAAGTGTTCGAAGCAGCCGGCCCCAAAGACCCCGTCACCGTAAACGGTCGCCGTCGTCTTTCGTCTCTCATGTTCGCGTAACCGGCGGGACGAGAGGAGCAGCCATGCCGGGTAACCTTTACAGACGCGCCTCGGATCTACCGGAAACGATACCGGTTTTTCCATTGAGCGGTGCAGTATTATTTCCGCGCTGGCAGCTCCCGCTCAATATCTTCGAGCCGCGATATCTGAACATGATTGACGATATGATGGCGGGGCCCCGCCTCCTCGGCATGATCCAGCCCGATGGAGGCTCTCGCGCTGAGCCGGATCTTCGCTCGGTCGGATGTATTGGACGGTTGACCTCGTTCTCAGAAACCGATGATGGCCGCTACCTCGTTACCCTGACCGGCGTTTGCCGGTTCCGAATCGACGCTGAATTACCGGTCTCAACACCCTATCGCCAGGTTCGGATCGATACCTCAGCCTACGAGACGGACCTCAAGCAGGCGATCTTCGCCGGTCTCCAATCGCGAACCGAACTCGACAAAGCTTTCCGCGCCTATGCAAAGGCCAATAACATCTCGGCGGACTGGGACGCCGTCGGCGATGCGCCCATGGAAACCCTCATCAATGCCCTGGCAACAGGGTGCCCGTTCGATCCAATCGAGCGCCAAGCCTTGCTCGAAGCGCCAGATCTCGAAGCGCGGTGCGAAACGCTCATTACGCTGCTCAACGTTAACCGCGATTCAGACGATGGACCGATGCAATGACCAATGAGACGCCAGAGCGCGGCCCTGACCCGCGACTGCTCGAAATGCTGATCTGCCCCGTGACACGATCAGCCCTGAAATACGACCGCGACGCCCAAGAGCTGATCTCGGAAAAGGCGGGATTGGCCTTCCCAGTCCGTGATGGCGTGCCGATTATGCTGGCCGATGAAGCGCGAAAGCTCGACGACACACCATGACACCTTGGCCAGTGGAGCTTCGCTTCCAGTCGGTTGCCCGCCAATTGTCCATCTCATTCGATGATGGATCGAGCGGGACCGTCGCCTATCGAAGACTTCGACAGGAAAGCCCCTCGGCGGAGAATAAAGGCCATGGCGCCGGACCTCGACCACCGCAATCACCGATTCCAGATGACATTACCGTTTCGGCCGCTGATCCAGTCGGTCGCTACGCCATCAGAATTGTCTTCTCGGACGGACACAATAGTGGCTTGTACACATGGTCTCTTCTGCATCACCTCTGTGTGAGCGCTCGCATAGGCGTTAGCCAAAGCGAGCCGGAATCTGACTTGTCACGAAGCTGACATGGAACTATAAGCCCTTTTGCTCACTTTGCGCATAAGTGACGCCATTTGGCTTCTCCCCCAAATGAAACCTACGTTTTTCTTGAGATTCGTCGGATTGCGCCTATATTATGCTCAGATTGAGCATAAGAAGCTTATGGAGGTGCTGGCATGGCAAGACTAATCGATTCTGGACCGGGTTGCCCTGTTCCCACTCCAATCCACGGCACGAGCGCGACTGAAGCGCGCGGCCTAGTCTATGATGACGATGTGAAAGCGCAAACCGACGCGCTTTTCCCACTCGTTCAGGACTTTATCACGCCAATGGAATGGCCCGCCGTGGCACCTCTGGTCGCGGCAATAAATCGCCTCAAACAAGAGAAGAACGCCGTTATTCTAGCCCACAACTACATGACGCCGGACATTTTCCGCCTCGTTGGCGACTTTCGAGGCGATAGCCTTCAATTGGCCCGCGAAGCTGCCGACGTCGATGCAGACATCATCGTCCAGGCCGGTGTCCACTTCATGGCTGAGACCTCTAAAATCCTCGCGCCTGAGAAAACCGTTCTCATCCCCGATACGCGGGCAGGCTGTTCGCTTGCGGCATCGATCACCGGCGCGGATGTACGCCTGATCAAAGAGAAATACCCGAACGTTCCGGTTGTCACTTATGTGAACACAACGGCGGACGTGAAAGCCGAATGCGATATCACGTGTACCTCTTCAAACGCGGTACAGGTCGTCGAACACGTCGCCAAAGAATTTGGCTCCGACACTGTTATTCTGGTGCCGGATCAGTATCTCGCGCGCAATGTGGCGGCGATGACCGACATTCGCATTCTCACTTGGCCGGGGGCGTGCGAAGTGCACGAACTCTTCAGTGCCGACGATGTGAGCCAGCTGCGCGAGGCACATCCAGGTGTCGTCGTTCTTGCCCACCCGGAATGCCCACCGGACGTTCTGGAATCGGCGGACTATGCCGGCTCGACGGCGGCGCTCGCGAACTATGTCTCGGAGCGTAAGCCCGCCAAGGTCGTTTTGCTCACCGAGTGTTCGATGAGCGACAATGTCGCGGCAGAGAACCCAGGCGTTGATTTTGTGAGGCCGTGCAATCTGTGTCCACACATGAAGCGGATCACACTCGAAAACATCTATGATTGTCTGACAGACATGAAACACGAAGTGACCATGGATGAGGATGTGCGTCTGCGGGCAAAAGCGGCGATTGATGCGATGCTGGCCTTACCGAAAATGGACCGTCCGTTGGATTTCGAAACGGGCCGCACACCAGAACCGGCGGTCTACGTCTAGGGTCCGCCCCGCGCCCTGCCTTGAAACTGCCGCGACAGCGCGCAAAAGTGAAAAGGCGGGGGCGTTAAGGAGGCCAAAATGATGGACGTTCACCGCATACTGATGGTGGTCATATTGGCGTCAGGCCTTGCCGTCCAATCCGCGGCCGAAGCTGCCCGGCCCGACATTTCGGGAACGTGGGCGTTTGAAACCGAACGTTACCGCGCAGGTCTCTGCCGCCTTTACGGCACCTTACGCCTGAGACCGACGCCGGAAGACGGGGTTTATCGCGGGGCAATGACAGCGATCGAGGATTGCGAAGGTGAAGAGCGCTGGGTCGTCGAGCAAACGAATACGGCCTTCGCCGAAGACGGGCAGCTCTCGATCCAGTCGACGATTGTTAGCTTCCTGGAAGCGTCGGCAGATCCACAATTATACGCCCCCGATCACTTCGCCCTCGACATTGAAAGCGCCAACTTAATGGTCGGCCAACTCGTATCGGCCGTCTCCGCGCCGGTTGAGTTTCGCCGGACGACGGACGGTATCTCATGATACGGCCCGCTCTCATCGCAGCGAGTTTGCTGACCGCCGCCCCACCCCCATCCATGGCGGAGGAAACAAACGTCACTGGAAATTGGACGTTCACAGCTTGGATCGATAGCACCTGCGAGTTCACCGGCGTTGCACGTCTAGGCCCCCCTGCAGACGATGGCGCGCCGCGTAGCTGCGAGTTAACGGCCCGCCAGGTTTGCAACGACGACCTATCCTGGACCGTTCGCCAAACCTGCACGGCTAACCGATCAGGCGATCGCTTGATCATTCGCTCTGAGATCGCTGAATTTCTAGAAGGCGGTCCCTCGCCGAGCTATTTGCCCGATAACTTCGTGCTGTCGATTGAGAGCTCGAAGCGCATGTTCGGCGCGTTACATTCGTATGGCGTTCATAAGGCCGTTTGGCAGCGCGAAGAAGGAGCTATTTCTTGATTGTCCGTGCGGCCATTATTTCATCCATGATGCTGGTATCTATTGCGCTACCTGCCGCCGCGCAGGATATGGCCGGCGCCTGGTCCTTTCGGACTGATGTGGAGCGGAAAGGCTGCCGGATCGAAGGCAACATGACCATATCGCCGGCAAACGATAGCGGCATCCGCACCTGTGCCTTTGTGTCCAAAGAAACCTGCGGTGACGATCCCGCGCTGAGCTGGCAGATTGAACAATCTTGCAGGATTATTCCGCAGGCAGACCGCCATCTCATTCAAAGCACCGTCATCTCCAGTCTCACAGAAGGCTATGACGTTTCGCTCTACCTGCCGGATCATTTCATATTAAAGCAAAGTTCGCCGACGCGCATGGATGGCCTATGGCGTGATACGCAATACTCAGCGCCAGTTGTTTTCTGGCGAGACGAGAACACGCCGATATCATGATGCCACCAAAGGACGGAAACTCGGCAGGCAGCGGTCCCGGTGCCCCTGACACGGATGTCCTCGTCGTCGGGGCCGGTCTGGCCGGGCTCTTCCTGGCCTTGAAGCTCGCACCGCGACCTTGCACGGTCGTGTCGCCAGCATCGCTTGGAAAAGCAGCCTCTTCCGCATGGGCTCAAGGCGGCCTCGCCGCCGCGCTTGATCCCGAAGACAGCCCCGCAGCCCACGCCGCCGACACCGTTTCCGCCGGCGCCGGCTTGGTCGACCCCGTCATCGCAGAGCTCATCGCATCGGAGGGTCCCGCTCGGGTCCGCGATTTGGTTGAGCTCGGCGTCCCCTTTGATCGGACGCCTGAGGGCGCTCTCGCCCTCTCCCTAGAGGCCGCGCACTCCCGCCCGCGCGTCGCCCGTGTCGCCGGAGACCTCGCCGGCCGGGCCATCATGAACGCCCTCACCGCAGCCGTGACGGCCTGCCCGTCAATCAAAGTGCTGGAAGGCGCGAAAGCCATCAGCCTCCTGCAGGACACGACCGGCCGGGTCGCCGGCGCGCGCCTCAAAAGCACCAATGGTCAGGTCCGTAATCTCACGGCCCGTGAAACCGTCCTGTGCACCGGTGGGTCTGGCGGCTTGTTCGAGGTGACCACGAACCCAGCCGAAGCCCGAGGCGATGCCCTGGCTATGGCGTATGATTGCGGCGCGCTCGTCGCCGATACGGAGTTTGTCCAGTTCCACCCGACGGCCCTTGATGTCGGCCGGGATCCCGCCCCTCTTGCGACTGAAGCGCTCCGGGGCGAAGGCGCCATCCTCGTCAACCGCGATGAAACCCCCTTCATGGCCCGCTACCACAGCGACGCCGAACTGGCCCCGCGCGACGAAGTGGCCCGCGCCATCCACGCCGAACGCGCTGCTGGCCGCGGCGCCTTCCTGGATGCGCGCAAAGCGGTCGGCGCGGCATTTCCAGAACACTTCCCCACAGTCTTCGAGGCTTGCGAACGTGCGGGGCTCGATCCGCGAACTGATCTCATGCCCGTGGCGACCGCGGCCCACTATCATATGGGCGGCATCGTCTCCGATATCTGGGGGCGGTCAACCTTGGACGGACTGTCCGTCTGCGGCGAATGCGCTGCAACGGGCGCCCATGGCGCAAACCGCCTCGCCTCAAATTCGCTCCTCGAAGCCGTTGTCTTTGCCGAGCGAATCGCCCGCCGCTTGCAAGACCAAGACTTGATCGCTCCAGCCTCGATCGTAGCACTAGAGCCACACGCTGACCTACCGACTGAAACTTTGCAAAAGCTCCGCATCGCCATGGCCCGCGATTGCGGCGT
>JBCAWP010000075.1:0-10382 GCA_038534535.1 Pseudomonadota bacterium | reverse complement strand
AGCTCTGTGTCAGGAGCGGCCGCGTTGAGATCGTGCGTTGACCACCCACGGACCTATCAATCTAGTGGTCGGCCGGCTCGCAGGTCAGGTCTGGAAAGAGAACACGATCCTCGCTTTGCCGCCGAATGGCGAAACAGCGGCCGTCTTCGATAAACACGTCAAAAATGATCGGTTTGGCCGGGCTGCGTGTCTCGAAATCGGTTAGCCGCGGCGGAAGAACCGTGATTTGGGTCGATGTCGACAAGTCGTCTGGACCGAGATGAATAGCCGCGCGTCCCAGAGCATCGCCAAGCGCCGATTTCAGTTTTTCGACCTCAACCTGTTCTGCCAGCACTAATCGAGCCGGTACTGGCTCAAGCGCACGCTCACCACGCACGCACCCGGTGGATATGATCGTGGCGGTCAATGTCAGGGCGATGATCAAACGCATGGACAAGTGATCCGTCTAAAACGGCATCTGCATATCGCGGTTCGTCGATAAAATGTCCTCAGGCGGGGCGTTGAGTGCGAGGCCTGTGATTGATTTGGTTGATCCTTGGTCGATCGCCGATTTCGAACTCGATGGGGTTTGCGCTGGGCACGTCCCGTCTTCCCGGAACTGTAGCGCGGCAGCGAGAAGTGCTTCCGTTGGATCGCCGAGTTCCGCGTCGAAAGTATCAGGCACGACGCAGCCCGGCGTTCGAACACCGAATGGGAAGGTCGAATTCGCAGGCACAAAACCATCCGTATAATCACCAAATCCAACATCGTTCAAACCTTGGAACTGGATCGTATAATAGGTCTCCCCACCGACAATTGCGGTGGGGTAGAAACCGAACGGCTTGCCGCAGGTCGTGTCGCCAATGAGGATGACCTCCACGCCGATCCCTCGCAAGCCGTTGATGACCGCTTCACTGGCCGAACACGTGTCTTCTGTAGAAAGAATAAAGACCCGGGGCAGGGACAGGCTTGGCAGATCTTCGCCTGTTACGAGGGAAAAGCCGAGCCCTGAATCATGAAACGGTATGGGCGCATTAAACGCGCCCGTCACCGGATTATTATTGCCGGCGGCGTCATTGAAGCGCAGCGTTTCAAAGGTCCGGTTTCGTGTGGCGTTAGGGCCGGCAATCATGAACGATAGTTGCGATGCCACGGCGAGTAATCCGCCGCCATTGTACCGCAGATCAAGGACCAAGTCTTCGACGTCCGCGTTCGAGAGTGTACGCATTGCCGTCGCGATTTCTTCTTCGGATGCGAACGGGCTAAAGGTGTTGAAGAGAACATAGCCAACCTCGCCCGTCGGCGTATCGATAATCCGTACCCGATTGACAGGGTCCGGAACAACGCTCGCAGATGTGAGAGTGATCGACCGCGGGGCTGCAGCGCCGGGGTCGATCACCACAAATGTATGTGTCTCGCCAATCGTTGCCGGGAAAAGGCCAGCATTGAGGGCATCGAGTTGAACGTCGGTTCCGGCGCCGTTGACGAGATCAATCCCGTCGACCTCCAGGATCCGCGTTCCGCGCACCAAATTTGGAATGCCGAGCGGGGCCTGGGAGGCGGGCGTGTTCTCCTCGGTGTATCTGACCCGGACGTCGCGCGGCGGGCTCGGCGACAAGATAACGAAGTCTGCGCCGTATCCACCTGTCGGCGCCGAGTTTCGGCGTTCGAGAAAGGTTTCGGTCGGCTCGCTAAAATGGAAGTCATCCTGGTCCTCGCCAGACGGGGTAACTTCGCGGGATCGTAATTCTGCGAAATAGGTCAACCGGCTATCAAATAGAGCCGGGTTTTGATCCGGAACTTCATCTGGCCAGAGATAAGTTTCATTGGTCCAGGAGCGCAGCCAGAAGTTTTCCAGGACCGTTGAACCGGCCTGATCTGGAAAAGCATCGCCTTCAATATCGACGCCCGATCGAGGTGTTTCGCATTGGGCCTGGAATTGGTCGGAGTCCTCAAATATGCCGGGCGCAAATGTCGGTCCTGAGCTCGTGGCGGCTGGGGGCGGCGCCGTTGTGGCCACTGGTGCTGGCGCGGCTGCGGCTGCAGAGCCGCCATCCCCGCCGCTACAAGCGGTGAGTGCCGTCCCACCCATGAAGAGGATGGCGGCGAAAATAGAGTTTCTATCGCGCATTGCTATTGCGCTCCCAACACAACCACACGGACGCATTCCGCAGTTCACACCATTGTGATCACAGACGTGTTATCGTCAAGTTGCGGGCCGCAGCGCTTACCCCGGTACCAGCGCCGCGATAAGATGCGGGCCATCCGCGGCCATTGCGTTTGCGAGCGCTTTGTCAAAGGCCTCCGCAGTGGTCGCAAGAGATGCTGGAACGCCTTGAGCTTCAGCGAGTTTCACCCAGTCAATCTCTGGTTGGCCGAGCCCCAGCATATTCATTGAGGCAGGGCCTGGATTACCGGCGCCTGTTCGGAACAGTTCGATGTTCAGGATCCGGTAGGAGTGGTTCACGAAAACAACGGTCACCACATTTGCGCGTTCGCGGGCAAAGCTCCACAGCGCTTGATTGGTGTACATGCCAGCGCCGTCGCCACTCAGGCAAAGGACCTTTCTCTCCGGCGCGGCAATCGATGCGCCAAGCGCCAGGGGCATGCCCATGCCGATTGCCCCGCCGGTCAACATCATCCACTCATGGGGGCGCGCGGTCGCTGTTGGGAGGAAGGCTGCGAGCGAGCCCGTTACGCCGTCATCTGCTACAAGCGCACCGTCTGGTATGTGACGCGCAATACTCTCGCCGATCGTGCCTGGGGTCAGATCCCCGGCCGGTGCACCGGGCAGCGTTAGTTCGGGCGACGGTGCGGCCTCCGTTGCACCGAGCGCGTCCGCGAGCGCACTGAGGAGAGCCGCAGAATCGTGGTCGGCGCCCCCGAGACTCAAGACACTGCAGCCTTCTGGGACAAGTCGGCCAGGTTTGTCCGGATAGGCAAAGAACGCAACGGGCGCCTTTGTGCCCGCAAGCAGCAGCAGGTCTGTCCCGTCGAGTTGGGCAAGCGCCATCTCGCCAAAGTACTGCAGACGGTCCGGTGCGAACCGGCCAGCGCCGCGGGCCTGGCGCGCCACAAATGTGTCCGTGACCACACGTAGCCCTGCGGCCTGCAAGCGCGCCGCAAATGGAAGCCCGTCGGCGTGGAGGGCTCTACCATTGATGAGGATTGCGGGCGATTTTGCTGATCTGATGGCATCGACCGCCGCCGCGATCTTCCTCTCATCTGGGCCACGAAGCTTTCGAGGCACGGCTTTCGCGCCAAGTTGACCGTCATCTCCCCAAGCGCTGTCTGCAGGAAGGATGAGCCCCACGGGACCTGGGGCTGGCCCGAAGCTTGCGGTAAACGCCTCGCTCGCAAGGCGTCCGGCGTCTGACGACGCTTCAACGGATTTTACCCACCTGCAGTTTGGGGCGGCAAGGGCGGTAATGTTTGAGGCAAGCGGCGCATCCATGCGTCGATGGCCTGTCGCGTGGTCGCCAATGACATTGATCATCGGGCTGAAGGCTCGGCGCGCATTATGCGTGTTGGCGCCGCCGTTTTCGTAACCGGGGCCGAGGTGAAGAAGTGTCATTGCTGGAACGCCGGCTATGCGCGCAAAACCATCCGCCGCACCTGTCGCCACACCCTCAAAGAGGCAAAGGACGGACCGGATCCGCGGCTCCTGGTCAAAGGCGGTGACGAGGTGCATTTCCGACGTGCCTGGATTGGCGAAACAAGCCGTTACGCCGTTATCGGCCAAGGTCGAGACGAGCGCCTCAGCGCCGGTACGTTTTGGATGATCTGACATGGGAGGCGCCTCGCCGGGTGGGGTGATAAGTTCGTGTACGGCCAGGCGCTGGGGGTCACCCTGCCATGGGTTCAAGCGTTTCATTAAAGCGGACAGGAGCCCCGCCGCCTTTTCGGACAATCTCCCCATCGCGCATCACGAATTGTCCACGTACAATCGTCGCGACAGGCCAGCCTGTTGCCTCGAAACCATCAAATTGCGTCCAGCCGCATTTCGACTTGGACCAAGCGTCCGTAATCGTCTCGCGGCGCTTCAGATCTACAACTGTAAAGTCGGCGTCGTAGCCTTCGGCAGTCCGGCCTTTATTCGCAATCCCGAACACACGTTGCGGGCCGGCCGATGTGAGTTCGACGAAGCGGCGGAGCGACAGCTTGCCGTTAGCTACATGGGTCAGCATGACAGGGACAAAGGTCTGCACACCGGGCATCCCAGAGGGCGAGGCCGGATAGGGGCGTTCTTTTTCTTCTCGCGTGTGGGGGGCATGATCGGTCGCGAGGACATCGACAATCCCGCTATTCACCGCCTGCCAGAGCGTTTCTCTGTGGCGGGCCGCGCGGATGGGTGGGTTTTGTTGAGCAAACCCCTTTAGACGCTCATAGCACTCAGGTGCAGCCAGGGTCAGATGGTTGGGCAAGACTTCAACGCTCGCCACATCTTTCGCGTCGCGCAGGAGGTCAATCTCCTCAGCGGTTGAAATATGCAGGACGTGGATCCGCTTGCCGACCTCGCGTGCAATCCGGATCAGCCGGCGCGTTGATGAAACGGCTGTTTCCACATCGCGGACCACGGGGTGGCTGGACCAGTCGCCCTCAACGGCAAGCTCGCGGCGTTCCTCCAGGCGAAATTCATCTTCGGAGTGGAAGGCGGCGCGTCGCTTGATCGCCCGCAAAACCGCTTCAACACCTGCATCGTCATGCACGAGAAGAGACCCGGTGGACGCGCCCATAAAGACTTTCACGCCGCAGCAGCCCGGCATCCGCTCCATTTCCGCGAGAAGCGGTGGATTGTTGTGGGTCGCGCCCGCATAGAAGGCATGGTCGATGTCCATACGGCCTTTGGCTCTGGTAAGTTTGTCGGTGAGCAAGTCCGGTGTGGTGGTTGATGGATTGGTGTTTGGCATCTCAAACACCGCCGTAACGCCGCCGAGGGCCGCTGAACGCGCGCCTGTCTCCAAGTCTTCTTTGTAATCGAGACCCGGCTCGCGGAAATGGACCTGGCTATCGATAACGCCCGGCAAGATATGCAGGCCCGTTGCATCGTAGGTTTCACCAGCGCTCGCCGTGGAGAGATCGCCAATCGCAACGATGCGCCCCCCCCGAACACCCACATCGCCGAGGTCTTCGCCGCCCGGTGTCACGAGCGTGCCGCCTGTTAAAACGAGATCAAATGTCATGGCCTGAGGCCTGGGCGAAGGGGATTGGCAAGTCAAGGTGTCAACCAAAATAGCGCTCACGTTTCCCTCTCGGAAATGTTTACTCGTCTAACGCGATGGTCATGTGTGCTGTACGGCCACCTCGGCTAGGCGTGACAGCTTCTAACCCTTCTGAGGAGGTCCCCTATGCTCAACTCCATCTGCAAGATCACAGGCGTTGCGTCCCTGGTGCTCACCTTTGCTGCAACCGCTACCGCTCAGCTGCCAGGCGCCGGCCCAGCAGAGGACAGCTTCTACGTTAGCGCGTTTGTGGGCGCGGCGTTTCCGGATGATGCCGAGCTCGACGGTCTGCAGGATCCAGATGTCGGTTCTCCGGGCGTGGCCGGTGCACCAGCCAATGTTGTTGCCAATCTCGACACGGATGTCTTCTTTGGCGGCGCCATCGGCTATCAGGCGCCTTTTCAATTCTTCGGGGTGATCCATCCCCGCGCCGAAATCGAAGTGAGCTATTTCGAGGCCGACGTCAGTGGCGGCGCGTTCAATGGCGGCAACCAAGTTTTCTCCGGTGAGCAAGGCGTTCTTTTTGTGCTCTTGAACCAATATGCCGATTTCAAATTTTCCGATGACCAACTGATTGTTCCCTATCTTGGCGGTGGCCTTGGACTGGGGATTGTCGACAATAACATTCAGTACTTCCCCGATAATGGGATTGCGACGGCACCAACCTTCGGCGTCGTTGAGGACGACACGGCGTTCGCCACCCACACCGCAATTGGCCTGACATTTAAAGCGACTGAGCGCTTGGAAGTGTACACAGAAGGCCGGTATTATCGGATTTACAATGTCGAAAGTGAGCGACGCTTCATTGCTGACGGCGCCGACATCTTCAATGCGGAGGTCGATGGTGACATAGACGGTTTCACCGCAACGGCTGGGGCGCGCTTCCGCTTCTAAATCGAGGGCTTGCGGGCCGGTGCCGGGGCGCACATATCTGCGTCCATGGTACCGGTCCTCCCTTATTCCTCACAGCTCGTCCTGTCCGGCCCCGAAACGGTCGGATTCCTTGACCGTACAGTCACTTGCGAGGTGTCGAGCCTTTCGGACGGCGCCCCGCGACCTGGCGCGCTCTTAACGCCGCAGGGTAAGGTCATTTCTGATTTTCTGCTCTCGATTGACGAGGCGGGCATTGTTCATCTTGCGGTTCACTCGCAAGCCGTCGACGCACTTGAAAAACGACTGAAACTGATGCGGCTGCGGGCTGATGTCCAGATCGACCGCGGGCCTGATCTTGATCTCGTGCCCGACGAGGCAACCCGGATCGCGGCCGGCCGACCCGCATTTGGACAAGACTTCTTAGATACCGCGGTCTTTCCCACCGATATCAATCTCGATGTGCATGGCGGGGTCGCCTATCGCAAAGGGTGTTTTGTCGGCCAGGAAGTGGTGAGCCGGATGAAGCGGCGCGGGACAATCCGCAAACGCACGGTCGTCTTTCAGGGGGCAGGTGTCGCGCGCGGCCAAACCATTCAAGCGGGTGATGTGCGGCTCGGCGACATCACGAGTGCAAACGAGGACATGGCCCTTGCACTTGTGCGGATTGATCATTTGAAGAAAGCCCTTGCCGCCGGCGCCGACCTGGTTTCTGAGAAAGGTCCAGTCGAGCTCTTGGCTTCGGACTGGTTGCTCGCGGAGTTGGAAGGTCTAGCATCTTGAGCGAGACCTTCCTTCCATGCGCTTGGGCCCCAGCTGATGATGCTCTGTACCGGCATTATCATGATACGGAATGGGGTGTTCCTGAATATGATGCCCGCGCACTTTGGGAGAAGCTGCAGCTTGATGGCATGCAGGCCGGGCTCGCCTGGATCACGATCTTGCGTAAGCGAGCATCTATCCGAGATGAATTTGACGAATTTGATCCCGAAAGCCTTGTCCGTTGGGATGAGGGGCGCATTGCCAAGGCGCTTGGTAATCCCGGCATTATTCGTAGCCCAAAAAAGACCGAGGCGACCCTTGGCAATGCCCGTGCCTTTCTTGAGATGGCGGAGGCAGGCGAGAATTTTGCCGATTATCTTTGGGGGTTTGTCGACGGTGCACCGATCGTCAATCACTGGACCAATTACAAAGACGCGCCCGCAAAGACGCCGCTATCTGAAGCCATCTCTAAAGATCTTAAGGCGCGGGGTTTCAAATTCTGCGGTCCTGTGATCGTTTATGCCTTCATGCAGGCCGTCGGCATTGTAAACGATCACGAAGTCGATTGTCCGCGCCATAAGGAAGTGCAGGAGCTTGTCCGATGAAGAAGACGATGATGATTGCTGGGGCGGCCTTAGGCGTGCTTTGTTTGGCGGGTTGCCAATCCCTCGCGACAGGCGGCCTGCTGTATAAAAGCGTCGATAGCGAGCAGTGCGACGAGCTTGAAGATGCGTCTGAAGCGTCACGGTGTCGTCTGGACGATCTAACAAGCCGATCTAACCGCCCAGGCTGGCAAGTTTGGAGCCGGTCAACCGACAGAGATGCCTCGTAGGGCTGAAGGGTCAGGACAGCCAGGATTTATCGCACATCCTAAGCGTCGCATTTCACGCGTTCGATCGCGCGGACGTCCGCTGTAATCGTCTCAATTCAACTTCGTGGCTGAATACTTATTATGACAGAAGAAGACGCGATTATTTTGAGGTGCCGCGCCCCAGACGCCATTGGAATTAATGCGGCCGTGACCGGCTTTCTCGCGCAGCGGCAACAAAACATAATCGAGAGCCACGATTATGGTGACCCCGATACGAAGACGTTTTTCATGCGGATCGCGTTTCGAGGGCTAGGGAGTGCGGCTGCGCTCCAATCCTTTGAACAGGAGTTCGGCGAGTTGGCGTCACGTCTGGAGATGACGTGGTCGGTTAGGCCAGCGTCAGAGGTGCCGCGCGCCATTATCCTCGTATCAAAAAGCGATCATTGCCTGAACGATCTTCTCTACAGAAACCGCAGGAACCGTCTCGGCGTGAAAGTTTGTGCCATCGTTTCTAATCACGATACGGGGCGTTGGCACGCTGACCGCCACGATTTGCCATTTCATCACATCCCGGTTTCGCCTGAAACAAAAGCGATTGCGGAGGAGCGTTTAGATCAATTGGTCGAAGATGTCCGCGCAGATCTTATCATTCTCGCGCGCTACATGCAGATACTGTCACCCGATTTGGTGCGGAAGTGGGCGGGGCGTTGTATCAATATCCATCATTCCTTCTTGCCGAGTTTCAAAGGGGCAAAACCATATCATCAGGCGCATCGGGCCGGCGTGAAACTCATAGGTGCAACCGCTCACTTCGTGACCAGCGACCTAGACGAAGGCCCAATCATCGCCCAGGATGTGGCACCGGTCGATCATAGGAAGTCTGCGGCTAAAATGGTCGAACTTGGAAGAGATATAGAGGCTGGTGTCCTCGCGCGGGCCGTTCAGGCTTTTGGTGAAGGCCGAATATTTGTGAGCGGGTCTCGCACGATTGTCTTCGATTAGACGCCGTATCGACGGCTGACACCGGCACCGAAGTTTATCCGGCTATCAGACAATAAGCCGCTCCGACGTCCGAACCGCGAGGCTATACAATTGTTCGGAAAGCCATATCGTTCGACGAAACGATGGCAAGGAGGGGTAAATGGTCGGACGTGCGATAACTTTCGTAGCTTTAGGCGCGCTTGGTCTCCTAATCGGCTTGCTTGTGGCCAGCCAAACCATTCGCCCCGCTGATCTGCACGATTTTGAATCGGAAGACTTCTACAGAACGAGCGCCGAACAAACCGCGCCTGGTGACACGGGGCTACTGCTGGATCTGACATTTGAACAAACCCTCAGCGGAGATTTGTCCGATGTTCAGTCCCTGGACGTTCACGTCTATCCAAATGTCCTACCGCAGATCCGGCGGTATGCTTGGTATCCCTATCGGGCGTCTGATCGTCTCACGGTCACTCCGTCCTGGGCGCCAGCGGTGACGTCCGTCAGTGTCAACGGAACGCCGCAGTCTCCGAACGATCCTATCGAGCTTCGGGCGCGCGACCATGGACGTGAGATTTCGATCTCGGCTGGCACGGCGGATGACAGACGCACTGCGAACTACATCATTTTG
The DNA here is from genome assembly GCA_038534535.1 of Pseudomonadota bacterium. Taxonomy (GTDB): domain Bacteria; phylum Pseudomonadota; class Alphaproteobacteria; order Caulobacterales; family Hyphomonadaceae; genus CALLCD01. The sequence continues at coordinate 1,129 of JBCAWP010000075.1, read as the reverse complement.
ATAATGCCGCATACTTTTCCGCCCTTGAAGACGCAGATCAGGTCTGCCGAAGATATTGCGCCAGGAATCATCACCGGACTACAGGCTGCGCCGAATAACCCAACATTCTCTCGCGCGAGGATATTGCGAAACCTTCTTTATACTGAGGGTGTATTTGGGACGCTGGCCCAAATGCGTAAGTCGAGGCTACAGCCCTTTGACGATTTCACCGCGGCAGATTTGACCACTAGCTTGGACCTTGAGCACCGGGAATACTTGCCCTTCGTCAACTTCGTCCTCGATAAGTATGGGACACCGCTCAAGTACAATAATGCCGGGCCACGCACGATTTACCTGCCGTTTTCAACGTCAAAGGATGACGGCCTGCTGCCGGAACAAGGGTTTATCTACAAAGAACTTGTCATGGATACGGACGACAATTTTGCCGAGGCAATTGCCCGCAGTTTTGTCGCGCCCAAAGGAGAAGCCGTCCGAACCGAAATTCCCCGGCACCTCGATCAGTTCGATGATGGCCATCACATCGCCGTCACACCCTGGGAAACTGTGCAAAACCTATTCTATCGCATCCATCCCGCAGGGACTGAACTCGAAAGTGGTAAGCGGTTGGATGTGAATGTGACGAGCACTTATCTGTTTGAGCTCGACCGCAACGGAAACGTCGTATGGGAGTGGGATTCGATCGACCATTTCCCGCCAGATCAATCGATCACCTACCTGCCGAAGGATCGCTATCAAGAATGGGATTATTTTCATACGAACGGTATTCGGTTTGCGCCCGGCAATGAACAACTCATTGTAAGCGCGCGGCATCTCCGCGCGATTGCTAATGTTGAGTATCCCTCAGGCGAGGTGAACTGGGTGTTGGCGGATCCGGCCTCACCCCTGAACGAGTTTACCTATATTGGCGATCCTCTGGGCGGCATCGGTACGCTCCACGCCGCAATCATGCGCGGTGACGAACTGCTTGTATTCGACAATGGTCACTATGACACGCCGGAGTATCGCCAAGGGTCAATTATTTACGGCGCGCCCATCGCCACGCGCCACGACTATACCCGTGTCGTCGCCTATCAGTTGGACCTCACGGAAATGACGGCCACTTACCAGCGGGAGTGGACCTATCCCGATC
>JBCAWP010000074.1:0-10503 GCA_038534535.1 Pseudomonadota bacterium | reverse complement strand
GACCGCGCGCCGCCCCGCGGTGACCACGCCACTACCCGTGAACCGACGACTTCAACGCCAACTTGGCCGGCGCATCCAAAGCATAGCGGACCGCCGTAACTTCGCCGCCGCGCCCGCGGGCGTACATTTGCGCAGTTCCGACGCGCGAGAAGCCAAGCTTTTCAAGCACTCGCCCGGACGCGGAATTGTCCTCGATATGGCCCGAGATAAACCCCGTCGCGCCGAGCGAGGTGCGCGCCCAAGCCAGCAAGGCCGCCGACGCCTCAGTCACATATCCATGGCCCCAATGCGGCTTGCCGATCCAATACCCAAGCTCAAAGATGCAATCTGTGATGCGCGTCAGACCGCAGGAGCCAATCAGCATTTCGGTGTCGGCGAGCGTGATCATGTAAGGGTATTCAGCCCCTTCTGACCATTGCTTGACGGTCAGCGCGAGCCACTCTGCAGCATCTGACTCTTCGTATGGCCATGGGGCACGCCCGAGATTCCAAGGTAGGGATTTTTCCTGCATGAACACCGCGATGGCGGCGGTGTCTGCGGCAACGGGTCTGCGCAAAATGAGCCGATCCGTTTTGATGCTGTTTGCCATGTATTGCCTCTGAGACAGGCGATTGACGAGAGATCAAAAAAAGGGAGGCGCCCGGCCTCCCTTTTCAATATCTCGTCGGCCGCCTCGATCTGGCGGCCATTTGCAGGGCCGCTATTCTGCTGCGTCGGCCAGTGGGGTGACAGACACGAATGACTTGTTGCCGCGCTTGCGCGAGAACAAAACGCGCCCCTCTACGAGTGCGAAGAGGGTGTGGTCTTTACCCATGCCAACATTCTGGCCAGGGTTCACTTTCGTGCCGCGCTGGCGCACCAAAATATTGCCAGGCACCACGTGTTCGCCGCCAAATTTCTTGACGCCCAGATACTTAGGATTTGAGTCGCGGCCGTTACGCGATGAGCCGCCTGATTTCTTGTGGGCCATAGAGCCGTTCCTTCAAATCTACTCGCCGAATTGAGCGAGACTTATCTCACACTCAGGCGTCTTTTGCCAGTTCGGCCGCCTGGGCGACCCAATCGTTTTTCTCAAACTTACCAGCTGCACCGAGCTTTTCTTCAAGGGCCGCAATATCATCAGCGGAGAGGGCCGCGATCTGCGCAAAACTGGTAATGCCTTCGCCGGTGAGTTTTTCAGCAAACACCTTACCAAGGCCCTTCATCTTGGTGAGGTCATCACCGCCTTCGGCTTTGGCCGTCACCGCCTTTGGCGCTGCGTCATCCTTTTGGGCGTCTGATTTCGGCGCGGCCGCTTTTTTCGCAGGCGCCTTTTTTCCGTCCGCGAGGATCGACGTGATCTTCACAACCGTCTCAAGCTGACGGTGACCCTTTTTGCGCCGATAGGTCGAGCGTTGGCGTTTCTTCATGATGACGACCTTGTCGCCCTTGCGCTGCTCAACAATGTCGCCAACGACGCTGGCGCCCGACACGAAGGGCGCGCCCACAGTCGTCTTATCACCATCGCCAACGATCAGGACGTCGCCAAAGGTCACCGAGGCGCCGGCGTTGCCGTCAAGCTTCTCGACGATAATCTCGTCATTTTCGGCGACTTTATACTGTTTGCCGCCCGTTTTGATGACCGCGTACATGAGGCGTGGTCCCTTCCAGCACGATAACGTGCCCAGCTGTGCGCACGTGAATTTCCGATAGGCCCGCGCGCGCTCCGCGGCGGACTGAAGGGCGGGAAAAAACACAAAGCTGGCGCGGTGTCAAACCTCTACTAACCGGCGATTACAGCGTGTGCCCTACCCTTGCCAGCAATTTGATCCCGGCTTATGGACGAGGCCCCCGCGGAGAGGTGCCGGAGTGGTCGAACGGGGCGGTCTCGAAAACCGTTGTGCTCTCACGAGTACCCAGGGTTCGAATCCCTGTCTCTCCGCCAGCGAACCCCGGAAAAACAGAGCCTCTTGAACGAAGGCGCTTGAAGCGGCTGGTGCTCCTATCGTTGAGTAGGGCAAAGACAGGGAGGCAACGTCGCCATGATCACACAGAATGATTTCGCCCCGCAGGCGGGCATGGGCGACGAGGACATTGATCATCTGATTTCAAACATCCTGGCTGCCGCGACGCTTGAAGAGAAAGTCGCGATGATGTCCGGCAAGGGCTTCTTTGAGTCCATGGCACGCACGGGCATGCAGTGGGGCGGCGAACCCTATCGCGCTGGCGGCGGCATTGAGCGTCTCGGCGTGCCGGCGCTCTACTTTACAGATGGCCCGCGCGGCGTTGCGCGGGGCCAATCCACCTGTTTCCCCTGTACCATGGCTCGCGGTGCTGCGTGGGACACTGAGCTGGAGCGGCGCATCGGCGAAGCCATGGCGATCGAGGCCCGCGCCCAGGGCTGCAACCTCTCGGGCGCCGTTTGCGTGAATCTTCTCCGCCATCCTGGCTGGGGCCGCGCCCAGGAGACCTATGGCGAGGATCCCCATCTTTTGGGTGAACTCGGCGCTGCGCTCGCGGTTGGGCTGCAGACCCATAATGTGATCGCGACGGTCAAACACTTCGCGCTCAACTCCATCGAGAATGCCCGCTTCAAAGTCGATGTGCGTGTCGATGAGCGGACGCTGAGAGAAGTCTACCTTCCCCATTTTAAACGTATCCTGGATGCTGGCTGCGCGAGCGTGATGAGTGCGTATAATAAGATGAACGGCGAATACTGTGGACAGAATCGAACACTTCTAACCGACATTCTGCGCCACGAATGGGGCTTTGACGGCTTTGTCCATTCGGACTGGATCCTCGGCGTCTACCATCCCTATGGCGCGGCGGCGGGCCTTGATATCGAAAACCCCGAACCGGTGCACTTTGGCGCGAAGCTCATTGATGCCGTTCAAGCCGGCCAGATCGCGCCCGACGTCGTGGAGACGGCGTGCCGCCGGATACTGCGCACGCTTTACCGTTTCGCCTGTGCGGAAGACCCACTGGAGGACTATTCGGTCGATCTTGTTGCCTGCGCGGACCACCGGGCGCTGGCGCTGGAGGCGGCTGAAAAATCAGCCGTGCTTCTAAAAAACGATATGACCCTACCGCTCAGCCGAGATCAAAGCGTCGGCGTTTTCGGGAAGCTGGCCAATCTAGCGAATACCGGAGACTTCGGCTCGAGCCGGGTTCACCCACCCTATGTGCAGACGGCGCTCGATGGGCTCGCGGCGTATCTCGACACGCCGGATTTGGCGCTCGCCGGCGACGAAGACAATCCGACTGGCGCGGGCGAAGCGGCCAAGAGCGTCGACGTCGCGGTGCTCGTGGTTGGAACCACGGCCTACGATGAAGGTGAATACATCCCCGGCGATATGGGCGGCGGCCTTCCCCTGCCCGAGGGCGCTGAAGCGCTGCTCGACGCCAGCCGGTCCGCCGGCAGCAATGGGGAGGCCGGTGCGCTTGGAGGCGGCGAGGACCGTGGGGGCGACCGGACTAAGCTGCGTCTGCCCGAGGGTCAGGTCGACCTGATCAAAGCCGTCGCCGCCGCCAATCCAAAGACCGTCATTGTGATTGTCTCCGGCTCGGCGATTATCTCAACCGAATGGGCCGACAAGGCCGGCGCGATCCTGCAGACCTTCTATTCCGGGATGGAGGGCGGAACAGCGCTCGCGCGACTATTATTCGGAGAGGTCTCACCGTCTGGAAAGCTGCCGTTTACTGTGGCTGAGACCGAAGACGACTATCCCTTCTTCGACAAGGATGCAGATGACATCGATTATGGCCCGCTCCACGGCTATACGCTGATGGCCCGCGCGCAGAAAACACCGCAATATGCCTTTGGCTATGGGCTATCTTATGCGCGCTTCAGCTACCGGGCCTTGAAGGTGCGCCGGGGTGACCAGGGTCTCAGTGTTTCCGTGTCGGTGCGAAACGACGGGAAGGTTCCCGCCGACGAAATCGCGCAGATCTATGTCGGCTTTCCGGGAACGATTGTGGATCGTCCGGAAAAACTCCTGCGCGGCTTTCAGCGACTCAGCCTGGCGCCCGGAGAAACGAAAACCGCACATTTTTCCATTCCGGATACGGATCTCATGTACTGGGAGGCCGGGTCGCGGTCCTGGCGGTTGGAGCCGGGACCGCACACTGTCTTTGCCGGGGGATCAAGCCGGGCGAGCGATTTGCTTAGCCGCACGGTCGTGATCTAGCGGCAGTCATTCATCGCCTCGTTAGGCCCGCCCGACCCCGGCATAGTCAATGCCCGATAAGTCGGACAAGTCCCGGTCAAAAGTCGTGAGGTCGTCAGCCGTAAAATCACAGAGCGAGCGGTGACCACAGGCGCGTGCGAGGACTGACATCAACTCTACGGAGGCCTCAAAGAAGTTCTTCAGCCGCTGGGCCGATTTTTCGACCACCAATCGCGAGACGAGATGGGGCTTTTGCGTCGCGATCCCCACTGGACAGCTATTCGTGTGGCACGCCCGCATGGCGATACACCCGATCGCTTGCATGGCGGCATTCGACACCGCGATCGCATCTGCACCAAGTGCGAGTGCTTTGACAAAATCAGGCGCCGTGCGGAGGCCGCCTGTGATCACAAGGCTCACATCGCGTCTGTCCAAGGCATCGAGATGGCGCCGGGCGCGTGCCAAGGCCGGGATCGTTGGCACAGAGATATGATCCCTAAAGATCCTAGGTGCCGCCCCGGTGCCGCCGCCACGGCCATCAAGGATGATGTAATCGACACCGACTTCGAGGGCCGCGTCGATATCCTTCTCGATATGCTGGGCGGAGAGTTTGTATCCGATCGGGATCCCGCCGGTGCGGCTGCGCACTTCGTCGGCAAACGCTTTCATGTCGGACAGGTCTGTCCAATCAGGAAACCGCGGTGGCGAGATTGCAGCCTCGCCTTCAGCAAGACCTCGGACTTCGGCGATCTTCCCCGTCACTTTGTTGCCGGGAAGGTGACCACCGGTCCCGGTCTTTGCGCCCTGCCCGCCTTTGAAATGGAAGGCCTGGACCTTCTCTAATTTGTCCCAGGAGAACCCGAAACGGCCGGAGGCCAATTCATAAAAGTAGCGAGAGTTCGCCTCTTGCTCTTCTGGCAACATTCCCCCCTCGCCCGAGCAGATGCCCGTGCCGGCGAGTTCCGCACCGCGGGCGAGTGCAATCTTTGCCGGCTCGGATAGCGCGCCAAAGCTCATGTCAGAGACGAAGAGTGGGATTTTAAGGGTGAGCGGCTTTTGGGCATTTGGCCCAATGGTGACCGCCGTCTTGACCGGTTCATCTTCTAGGAGGGGCAAGCGGTGCAACTGTGCGGTCAGGACTTGGATATCGTCCCAGTCCGGTAGATCTCGGCGGGGAACGCCCATGGCATCCACCTCACCATGGTGCCCGGTTTTCGACAGTCCATCGCGGGCATATTTCTGAATCAGCCCATTGTAGGGCTCTTCATGCTCGCCATGGCTCGGATCCTGGTAAAGGCCGAGATAGGCGTCCCGATTGTAAGGCTGTGGATGGCTCTGGGCCCAGGCCCGGATCTCGTTCTCCTCAACCCAGACTTGGCCGCCATCGACCCAAGCTTTGAATTTCGGCAGCACTTCTGAGTTTTCATACTCAGAAACACCCGTATCGAGGCGGTAGTCCCAATTGTGGACGGCGCAAATCAGATTGTCGTTCTCGTCAACATGGCCATCGGCCATCAGAGCGCCCCGGTGAAGGCACCGCCCATAGAAGACAGAAACATGTTCGTCGAAGCGGACGACGACCAAGTCGACTTCACCGACGATTGCATAAGCCGGTTGACGGTCTTCAAGTTCAGCCCAGTTGGCCACAGCTGTCGCGGTCATCCCGTCCCTCTCAGTGCCTATTTTTTCTTCCGCCTAGCGCAAGGCATAGCAAAACGCTACTCAACTTACCTAACGGACAATCCGGACTTTGAATGCGCGACACAACGCGCAGAGCAAGAGAGGTGTGAAGCAATGGCAGGCGATGCGGTGACACTCATCTGGTTTAAAGTGGCCGAGAAAGACGAAGTCGCAGACGGGCGGGTCAAGTCTGTCACGGCGAGTGGGCGTTCTCTCGCCCTCGTCCATTTCGATGGGCAATACGCAGCCATGGACAATCACTGTCCACACCAGGGAGGTCCGCTTGGTGAAGGCTCCATCGAAAAAGGCGTAGATGGCCAATGCTGGCTCCGGTGTCCCTGGCATGGGTGGGACTTTGATCCGCTCACCGGGAAACCACCGGGCGGACATGAAGACTCCGGACAGGAAACATTCGACGTCGACGTTCGTGATGACGGCATCTATGTGGGTATGCCCGAGGCGCCGGCGCGGCAGCGAACCGTCGCCGATGTCATGGCTGAAACCATGGTCAATTGGGGTGTGACATCGGTCTTTGGCATGGTGGGCCACTCCAATCTCGGCCTCGCCGACGCCCTTCGTGTTCAAGCTGAAAGCGACAAGCTGAAATATTACGGCATCCGCCACGAAGGCGCCGCCGCCTTCGCCATTTCCGGCTATGGAAAACTCACCGGTCGCCCGGCGGCAGCTCTCACAATCGCTGGCCCTGGGGCGACAAACCTCTTGACCGGCCTGTGGGACGCAAAAGTCGACGGCGCGCCAGCGCTGGCGCTGACGGGCCAGGTCCAGGAGCAGGTCATCGGCGTCCACGCCTTCCAGGATATTGATTTGGAAGCCGCGTTCGAAGCCGTAGCAGCGTTCTCCCAAACAGTTCATCCGAGTTCTGACCACGCGCAATTAATGACCCAAGCCATCAAGACTGCCATCCTGGAAGAGGGTGTTGGACATCTCGTCTTCCCAGATAATGTTCAACCACAACCGGCGGCGCCTGGTGCCAAGGCCCAATCGCCCGGCGGTCGGCTCGCGAGCCGGTGCGTCGGCCCCGCTCCATCGGTTCTCGATGAAGCGATGACCCTTTTAAAGACGGCAAAACGACCGATGATTATCGTCGGCTATGGCGCGGTCTCTGGCATGCAAAGCGTCATTGAACTCGCTGAGCTCGTGAATGCGCCGGTCGCAACAACCTTCAAGGCAAAAGGGCAGATTGCCGACAAGCACCCGCTTGCGGCTGGGGTGATGGGACGATCGGGAACACCGATCGCGAGTTGGTTTATGAATGAGGCCGACTTGCTGCTCGTCTTCGGCGCGTCTTTTTCCGACCATACTGGGATCTATGAGGGAGCTACAACCATCCAGGTCGATCGGGACCCTATGCGATTGGCGAAGCGCCATCCTGTCACCGTGCCCGTCATGGGAGATGTCTCGGTGACCGCGAGCCTTATGGCAAGTGAACTTCGCCGGCTGGGTACAGAGGCGATCGATCAGCGCGGCGAAATTGCCGAGCGATGGGCGATGTGGCGCGCCGAGAAAACGAGCCGCGTTCAGGAAGACAATGGCAAAGGGCTCTCCGCCGCGGCCTTATTTGAGGCCCTCAGCGACCTTGCACCAGAAGACGCGATCCTTGCCGTCGATGTGGGGAACAATACCTATTCTTTTGGGCGTTACTTCGAACCGACCGGAAACCAACGGATCTTGATGTCTGGCTATCTCGGCTCCATCGGATTTGCGTTTCCCGCCGCACTCGGCGCTTGGGCCGCAACCCAGGAACAAGGGCTTTTTAGCGGCCGGAAAGTCATCTCGATTTCGGGAGATGGCGGCTTCGGCCAATACGCCATGGAGTTCACCACAGCGGTCAAATACGGTATGAATATCACGCATATCCTGATGAATAATTCTGAGCTCGGGAAAATCACCAAGGAGCAGAAAGCCGGGGAGTTCCCAGTTTGGCAGACCGAGCTTGTGAATCCGAGTTTTGCCGGTTTTGCGAGATCTTGCGGCGGCGGCGGAGAGCTCGTGAAGACGCGAGAGTCGCTAAGAACGGCCCTTGAAACCTCGCTCTCAGCCACTGGACCTTCGCTTGTGGAAGTGATCACAGACCCTGAACTGGTCTAGTTTTCTCTCCGAAAGACCACGGCACCTAAAAATTCCCGGCAATTCTAAAGCGAAATGTGAAGGGCTTCACCCTCCTGTTTTGCTTACAGAATATGCAGAAATCTGCAATATTTCCGACGCCGCTTTGGCGACAATTTCCCCTGAAACGCGTTTCTTTCGTGCGTTTTGATCTCGAAACGTTTATAAAAAAATGGACGGTTTTTTAAAAGCTGGGGAGCAAGCGCTTGGTATCGGTGGTCGTGAGTTATGCTCGAGAAGATACGAGTCTAGCCGAGCCTTTTGTAACATGGCTGGAGGCGGAGTGGGGACAAGTATCGGTTTTGGCGTGGCGTACCGCATCGGACGCGACCGGGGCGGGATCGCCTGCCAGGTCTATAAAGGCCTCCGATTTACTGGTTTGCCTCGTCACCGACAATTGGCTGAACTCGGTCGATTGCGGCGAGCATCTGATCCTCGCGGAATTCCACGGCAAGCAGATTATGACCGTGACCCTCGAAGACTTGGTTCCGTCGACTGACAAAGATCTTCCGGAGGAAACCGAAGCCTCGGCCCACCGCCGTGACACGATCCGGCGTCTTTCAGAAACGCATCCGGCTTTCCATGCAGGCGGGATCGTCATGTCGCGCTCAGCGGCCTGAGGTTTCCGACGCGCGTTGAGTGACCTCAACGCCAATACCTGTTCGCAAATTGGTGATCCAAGCTACAGCGTTCAGTGCAGCTAGAGCCAGTATAATAGCCCAGAACCCACCACTGAGGCTTCCGCCAGCAAGCCCTAGCGGTGAGAACAATGCATACAGAAACACGACCGCTGAAAACAGCGTCACGGCGACCGGGCGTGCAAACCGCCACGGCGTTAAATCGACCGCATCGCGGATTGGCACGCGCCAGGGCTCGGGCCGCGGGGCAATCTGGCCAGCAATCAGCATGATCGCCACCTCGATCAGGAACAAAATAGCGTAGAGATGCAGGAAGTGGATTGTGACCACATCGTCGAGGACGAACTTCAAAATGCCGTAGGCGATCACGTGGAAAATGATCACGATCTTCGCACCGATGGCGGGTGTCCGGCGTGTGAACAGGCCGACCATAACGATCGCGATGACGGGAATATTGTAGAAGCCTGTGAAGATGCGGATGATCTGCCAGAGCCCGGCTTCGGCGAAATAGAGCAGCGGCGCGACAATGAACGAAAAGACCGCGATCACGACGCTCGCGATCATGGCGGTGCGCACGGCATCCCGGTCGCTGACCTCGCCGCCGCGCAATGGCTTGTAGATATCCAGGGTAAAGAGCGTCGCCGCACTGTTCAGAAGCGAGTTAAACGAGCTGAAAACAGCCCCCAAAAGGACCGCGAGGAAAAAGCCCATCATCCAGATCGGAAAGACGTCGCGGATCAGGCGCGGATAGGCATCGTCGATTGAGGTCAATCCGGGCCCATACAGATGAAAGGCGATCACGCCGGGGATCATCATGAAGAGCGGGACGAGCACTTTGAAGTAACCGGACAGAAGGACGCCCTTTTGCCCCTCGGCGAGGGACCGCGCGGCTAAGGTCCGCTGGATGACATATTGGTTGGTGCACCAATAGAAGAGATTGGCGAAGATCATGCCGGTGAAGAGCGTGCCGAACGGGGTGGGCGCTTCGGCGTCGCCGATGGCGTTGAGCTTTTCCGGATGCGCCGTGACAAGTGTTTCTGCGCCCGCGAGAAAGCTGCCATTCCCCAGCGCGATGAGCCCAAGGATCGGGACAAGGGCGCCGACGACGAGCAATCCGAGGCCGTTGAGCGTGTCGGAGACGGCCACGGCTTTCAAGCCACCGAACACGGCATAAATCGCGCCGACGCCGCCGACCGTCAGGACGGTGATAACCAGCCCCTGGAAACGGGTGACGCCGAGCAGCGTTGGCACATCAAAGAGCTGCAGCACTGCGATCGAGCCCGTGTAGAGGACCGACGGAATGGTGACGAGGCCATAGCCGAGCATGAAGAGGACCACCGACAAGCGCTGGACGTCGACATCGAACCTCGACCGGAGGAATTCCGGCAAAGTCGTGAAGGCGCCGGCGAGATAGCGCGGTAGAAAGATCAGCGCCATGGCAATGGTGGCGACCGCCGCGGTCACCTCCCAGGCCATGGACGAGAGATTGGCCCCATAGGCTGATCCATTGAGGCCGATGAGTTGCTCCGCCGACAGATTGGTCAGGAGCAGTGAGCCAGCGATGAAGACACCGCTGAGGCCCCGGCCAGCGAGAAAATAGCCTTCGGCAGACGCCGTCTCACCGCGCGTTTGCCGCCAGGAAATGAGGGCAACAAGCGCCATGAAGGCGGCGCAGCTGACCAGTGTCAGTGTGAGGTCTGATCCGTTCATGCCCGCCTTTCCGCCCTGCCCTAGCGGTGACTATGCGCCAGGGCTGGCAGATTCGGCAATAAGAGGCACACAGACGGGCCCGGCTCAAACTGCCGGATATCTCAACTTGTATCCCACGGGGCGAGGGCTTTTGAGAGCTCTGCGGGGAGGAGGCCGGCGAGGAGAGAGAGCTCCGGCGGCAGGCCGCGGGGGCGCGGCCGAGG
>JBCAWP010000073.1:4637-10572 GCA_038534535.1 Pseudomonadota bacterium | reverse complement strand
CTTGCCCGCTGGGGAGAAGCCATTGTGGAGGCGGCGGCGGGACGCGTGGCGGCTGTAAAACCCCAGGTCGGCCTTTTCGAACGCCACGGTCCTGGTGGTATGGCCGCCCTCCAAAAAGTTCTAAACGCTGCAAATTCTTCGGGACTCCTAACGATCGCCGACGCGAAGCGCGGAGATATCGGCTCGACGGCGGAGGGCTATGCCGCGGCTTATCTTGAGCCCGGCGCCCCGTTCGAAGCCGATGCGGTGACGGTGAATCCGTATATGGGCCTCGACACGCTGGAGCCGTTTCTGAAACGCGCCGAGACTCACGGGAAGGGGGTCGTGGTTCTTGCCCGGACGAGCAATCCGGGGTCGGCCGACTTCCAGGCGCTCACCCTAAATGGCGCGCCACTTTTTGAGCACGTGGTACGTGGACTGTCTCCGGCGATTGACCGCTTGGTGTGCGACAGTGGCTTTTCAAGCCTGATGTTGGTCGCCGGGGCGACAGGACCCGATGAGGCCCGCGCCCTGCGCGCACTGGCGCCGACAGCCCTTTTTCTTGTGCCAGGCTATGGCGCGCAAGGGGCCGGGGCCCGTGACGCGGTGGCCGGTTTCACCGACGGGCAGGGCGGTCTTGTGAATGCCTCGCGGTCTGTGACCTTTCCGCAAGGTGCTGAGGCCGCCGAAACGCGGGCTGCCTGGACGGACTGTGTGACCGCAGCGATCGACGCGGCCCAGGCTGACTTAAAGGCCGCCCTGGCGACCGGCTAGCGGGGCTTCAGCACCAGTTGCGTACAACGGAACAGTGCGAGACGTTTGCCGGTCTCTCGGTGAGTGACGGCAGCGTCCCAAACCTGTGTTGTGCCGCCGAGATGGACGGGGGTCGCATGCCCCTCGATCCGTCCGTCGCTGGCTGTGGCGAAGAAGTTCGATTTGAGTTCGATGGTCGTGAAGCCTGCTGCGGTGCCCTTCAAGCTCGCTGAGCACGCCATGCCACAAAGACTGTCAGCCAGCGTCACGAGGGTACCGGCATGGAGAAAGCCATTCGGCGCCATATGCTGGGAACCGATATCGATGTATCCGGCGGCGCCTTCACGGGTGAGGGCCGTGAGGACGAGCCCCATATGGCTCGGGAGTGTGCCGGCGTTCCGGGCATTCACCGCCTCCGGGGAGATAGCCGCGTCGGACAGAAGATAAGTCATGTGCGAACGCTTAGCGCGGTGGAGACAAGCGCGGCAAGATAGAGTTGCGTAATGACGCCCGAGACCGCTCGAAGGTCTCGGACGCCGTACTTGTCTGCCGAGCCTTGATTATCCAGCATAGCGTCGTTCAAGGACGGTCGCATGCCGAATGGTCAGTTCTTGGCGAACGGCTTCGCGCAGGTTGTGCTCACAGCGAATCTGAGCGCGGATCAACAAACGCTTGGAAATGGCTCCGCGGCAATACCGGCGGATTTCGCGGTTCAGCCGCTCTTCAATCGCTTCCCTGAGGATCGGATCGAGAAAGTCTTTGATGTCATAGGAAAACACGAATGTGTCTTCCGCTATTTTGGCTTCCGCAGGTTGTACGAAAGCGAAAACGGCGGCCGCGATGGCTGGAATGATCATTAGCTTCATAATTCAGGTCTCCTTCTACGAAAGCACGCCAGCCGCTCATTCGGCCGGTGGGTGCGATGAGACGGACCCTTGATGTGAGCAGATCTTCCAGTCCTAAGACGTTCATGACAATTTAATGAATTTTGACCTGTTCGCTGTAAACATTTGATTATAATGAATAATAATAAAAGGGTGCTAAACCTAAACTTGCTGGATTCTGAGTTATAAAGAAGTTCTGAGGATCGCAGCTGACAAAATCGGCTGTGCCGTAGGGGCGAGCCAAGCTGACATGACGATTTTGCGCGCCGGACCTCTTCAAATCGATCGTCAAGATGAGCGCGCCTGGCTTCAAGGCGAACCGGTGAAGCTAAGCCCAAAAGCTTTCGGGCTTCTTTCTGCACTCATTGCCATGCCGGGTCGGGTCGTCACAAAGTCCGAACTCATTGAAACGGTGTGGGAAGGCCGCGCGGTTTCTGACGCTGTGCTGACCACTGCGATGCGGGAGTTGAGGCGGGCGCTCAACGACAACGCGCGGTCACCGTCGATAATCGAAACGGTCCACGGAAGAGGGTATCGTTTTTTGCTTGAAGTAAAGTCGGGAGAAGTGAGTGAAGGCCCCTCCGCCGGCCTTGGAGCAATAAGCGATGCGCCCACGGACCGGTCCGCGATTGGTGACACAGCGATGTTTTCTGCTGCGGCCGCGACGTTCATCCTGTTGTTGGCTGTGGCAATCCTCCGACCGTTTGGAGCGCCGGCAGCCTCATCCCTCACCGAAACCCCGGTCAAATCAGTCGCGGTGATCCCGTTCGATGATCTGTCCGGCAGCGATGAACACGCCTGGTTTGCTGGGGGATTGACGGAGGAAATCCTGTCAACGCTTGCGAAGACGCCCGATCTGAATGTTATCAGCACGGTCGCTTTAAATAGGAGTGTCAGTGCGCCTCAGGTCGCGCGCAGCCGAAACGCAGCTCATGCGTTAACGGGTTCGGTGCGACGCGCCTCCGGGCGCGTCCGCGTGACAGCGCAGCTGACGCGTGCCGAGGACGGCATGGTAGTTTGGTCGGACTCCTATGACCGCGCCGAGGCTGACATGATCGGCATTCAGGAGGAGATCGCTTTTGCTATTGCGCAGGCGCTTCGCTCCGTGTTGGATCCTGAGACACTTCGAAAAATGGTCGAGACCGGAACGCGATCAGTGGAGGCGTATGAAGCTCTGCTGAAGGGCCATTACTTACTCAACCAACAATACCTGACGGGCGACGCCTCGTTTCGCAGGCGGGCATATGAATCCTACGAAAAAGCCCGCGCAACTGACCCAACATTCTCTGCAGCCCATTGGCTTGCGGCGCGCTATTGGATGGAACGCGCAACCTACATCATTCCGCCTGGTGAGGAAGCGGAGTATTCGGTTCAGGAGATTTCGGAGTGGTTTCTGGAACGTGTCGACGCGGCGATTGCGACCGAGACCGATGGTGTCGCCCGTCAGAAATATATTGCCGCGCGCCATGAACACCGGCTCGAGTTTCGAGCCGCGCATGAGCGCTTGAAGGCCTATGTAGAGGCGCGACCAAACGACCCTTATGCCTGGGTGCAGTTGGCCGGGACATCGGCCGTCGTCAGCGATTTCGAAACGGGGCGAATGGCCGCGCTCCGGCTCGATGAGCTAAGCGAACGCAATGCATTGTATTTATCGCGAGCTACAGTCGTCCATCTATGGGTGCGCGATTTCGATGGTTCGCTCGCCCAGGCGAAACGGTCTTTGAGTCAAGCGCCGGGCAACGCCTTTGTACGGTACCATGCCCATCGCGCCTTTTTGTGGGCGGGCGAAATTGACGCCGCAAGAGAGCTTGTCGGTCCAATAGACGCCGGAGCTTTGTCCGCGCATAACCGTTTGCTCGTTCAGCTGCGACAGTCCTGTGCGGAGCGGGATTATGAGGCTGCCCGTAGCACCTACGACGCCCTAAGTGCGACCTCGAACGCGAGCCGCGCAAGTCTCTGGCTTGGCGCCGTTTTGATGGGCGAGCATGATACAGCCCGAAGCCTTCTTGCAGGTCTCGACACGCCGCAAGGGCTTAATCAGCTCGCGGCCTTCACGAAGTATCCGCAGTTTGCCAGCGCAGAGTTCGATCAGCTTGAGCAGAAATTTCTCACCGAGGGGATTGAGAGGGCTGGGCCCATCTTCCCTCCTTATGCCTGCTTTCAACCTTCAGAGTAGTGTCGCGTAGCGGCGCGCAGGAATTCGACGCATCGGAAAAATTCCAACGCTCGCCACACGCTCACGGAAACGTCGATTGTTCTCAGCGCCTTGATCGCGTCTAACCAAACCCGAAGGCCGGCATGGCCCAAACGGGAGCTTTGTAATGGCGGATGATCAATTGGATAGCGGTCTTCACGCGGCCGTGCAGGAGTATTACGGCAAGACGCTGACCGGAAGCGCGGACCTCCAGACCGATGCCTGCTGCACGCCGGACTCCATGCCTGATTACGCGAAACCTCTGATGGCGGCGATCCACGACGAGGTTCTGACGCGGTATTATGGCTGCGGACTGGTGCTACCGGAGGTGATGAACGGCCTGTCCGTGCTGGATCTTGGATGCGGGGCTGGGCGTGACTGCTATCTCATCTCCCGCCTAGTTGGAGAGACGGGGCGCGTCGTCGGCGTGGATATGACCGATGAGCAGCTCGAGGTGGCGAACCGCCATGTCGACTATCATCGCGAGAAGTATGGTTATGCCGAAGCAAACACGGAGTTCTTGAAGGGCGATATTGAACGTCTGCAGGACCTGGATTTGGCCGATGGTAGCTTCGACCTCATCGTCTCAAATTGCGTGATCAACCTGACGCAAGATAAGGCTGCGGTACTTGCGAACGCGTATCGCCTGCTGAAGCCCGGTGGCGAGATGTATTTCTCCGATGTCTATTGCGACCGACGCCTTGATCCTGAGCTGTCAAAAGACTCGGTCCTGCATGGCGAATGCCTGGCGGGCGCGCTCTACTGGAATGATTTTGAGAATTTGGCGAAGCGGGCCGGTTTTGGCGATCCGCGCGTTGTGGAGGACCGACCCCTCGGTATCCAGAACCCTGCCATCCAAAAACGCCTCGGCGCAGCGAAGTTTTACTCGGTGACCTATCGGTTGATGAAGGTCGAGGCGCTCGAACCAGCCTGCGAAGATTACGGCCAGGCTGTGCGCTATAAAGGCACGGTCGAGACCTCGCCCGACGTGTTTATCCTCGACAATCACCACTGTATCGAAGCCGGGCGCATCTTCCCCGTCTGCGGTAACACCTACCGCATGCTCAACGAGACGCGGTTTGCCGGCCATTTCGACTTCTTCGGCACCTGGGATACCCATTACGGCATCTTCAAAGACTGTGGCACCACCCCGAAGGCGAGCGAGGAAACCGGCGTCATAGAGGATTGCTGTTCGTGACAGCGCTCCTGACCCTTCCGCCCCGCGGGCGCGACTGGCTCATGACGCCGAGCGGTGAGCCACGGGGCTATATTAAGGGCGATGCGCTCAAGGAGCTGTGGATCCACACGGGCACCGCGTGCAACCTGGCCTGCCCGTTTTGCCTGGAAGGGTCAAAGCCCGGCGACACCCGGCTCGGCCAAGTGACGCTTGCGGATGTGAAACCCCTGATCGACGAAGCCTATGCCATGGGCACGCGGCAATTCTCGTTTACGGGCGGCGAACCTTTCGTGGTGAAAGGCATGGTTGAGATTCTGGACTATGCTGCGCGAAAGGGAGAGTGCCTGATCCTCACGAACGGAACGCTTCCAGTGCTGCGCCGGATCAAGGAGATTGCGACGCTCATCTCCTTCAAGGACCGGATCAATTTCCGCATCAGTATCGATTACCCGGACGCAGAGCGCCATGACGAGGGTCGCGGCGCGGGGAGTTTCGACCAAGCCTTTGAAGGCATGCGCGCGCTGAACGATCTCGGCTTTTCAGTGTCGCTCGCCCGACAAATGCCCGCTGGCGAGACCGACAAGGCCGAGGGCGATGCGCCCTATAGGGAAATCCTGGCGGCACGGGGCTTGCCGCGTGATATGACCATTATTGCGTTCCCCGACTTTGCGGCGCCGGGATCGGTGCGCGATGTCCCGCATATCTCCGAAGACTGCATGACCCGCTACCATACGCCCGCTTCCCGCGCGGAGTTTATGTGCAGCTATTCCCGAATGGTCGTGAAAGATGAAGGGCGTATGCGGGTCTATGCCTGCACGCTCGTCGATGATGACCGCGACTATGATCTTGGCGATCATCTCGCGGATAGCCTGGATGAGACGATCCGGCTCAAGCACCACCGTTGCTATAGTTGCTTTGCGCTCGGAGCTTCCTGTTCGGAGCGGTAAG
>JBCAWP010000073.1:0-4538 GCA_038534535.1 Pseudomonadota bacterium | reverse complement strand
AGCCTTCGGGGTATGACGCTCCGTCACGCTCGACAAATAGGGCTGACTGCCTACAGTCGACCAGCGAGAGGCTGGGCCAGAGGGTCACCGGCCCCAGACAGGACCGGGAGGAAGACTATGGCAAATTGGAAACTGGCTGCGACGTCGGCGTTTGGTCTTATGCTGGCGGCTTGTGGCGGGTCAGAGGACGCGGCGCCCCCTGAAGTTGAAGTCGAGGCCGCCGCGGATGAAGCGGCGGCAACGCCGGGCGCGGATGTGAATGCGGCACGCATTCTGAATGCCCGGGCGACCCCAGGCGACTGGCTGAGCTATGGCGGGACCTATGATGAGCAGCGCCATTCGCTGCTCACGGGGGTCACCACAGACAATGTCGGCGAGCTTGGCGTCGCCTGGACCTATGATCTGAAAACCTCGCGCGGTGTTGAGGCGACGCCCATTGTGGTCGACGGGGTGATGTACGTCACCTCGGCTTGGTCGGTGGTGTATGCGCTCGACGCGGTGACCGGCGAAGAGCTCTGGGTGTATGATCCAGGCGTTGACCGTGCTCGGGGCGTTGCAGCCTGCTGCGATGTCGTCAATCGAGGCGTCGCGATCTGGGAAGGCAAGGTGTTCGTCGGCACGATCGACGGCCGGCTCGTTGCTCTGGACGCGGGGACTGGCGAGGTTGTTTGGGACAAGCTCACCGTCGATCTTGAAAAGCCCTACACGATCACAGGCGCGCCGCGGGTTGTAAAAGGCAAGGTGCTGATTGGCAATGGCGGAGCCGAGCTGGGTGTGCGTGGCTACGTGTCTGCCTATGACGCGGACACAGGCGAGATGGACTGGCGGTTTTACACAGCGCCAAACCCTAACAAGGAACCGGATGGCGCGGCCTCGGACAGCGCGTTCGCGGCACTCGCGAATGACACCTGGGGCGGTGAGGGGCAATGGACCGAAGACGGTGGCGGCGGAACCGTTTGGGATTCAATTATATATGATGAGGTCAACGACTTAATCATTTTCGGGGTGGGCAATGGATCGCCTTGGAACCGCGATTTCCGCGACCCCTCTGGCGGCGATAATCTGTTCCTATCGTCAATTGTCGCTGTGCGCCCCGAGACCGGCGAATATGTATGGCACTTCCAGACGACGCCCGGGGACAATTGGGATTACACCGCGACGCAGACGATTATCCTAGCGGACCTGCCGCTCGGCGAAGATGGTGCGACCCGGCGGGTCGCGATGCAGGCACCAAAGAATGGCTTCTTCTATGTCATCGATGCGGCGACGGGTGAGTTCATCTCGGGCAATAATTTTGTCCCGCAGACTTGGACGACCGGGCTCGATGACGCTGGCCGGCCCATCGAAGTTGCGGGCGCGCGTTATGCTGAGGAGATTGTTTTCCAGTCTCCAGGCCCCCTCGGGGCCCATAACTGGCACCCTATGGCGTTCAATCCCGATTTGGCGCTCGCCTATATTCCGGCTCAGGAGATCCCCCAGGCTTTGCAGCGTGACGCTCAATTCGCAGAAGGCAAAACGCGCTGGAACACGGGATCGGCTTTTGAGGCCGGCGAGCCCGTAGATATCCCGCCAGGGCTCATGGATTTCGTCCGCTCCGGGCTAAAAGGGCGGCTGATTGCATGGGACCCCATCAAGCAGGCGCCGCGTTGGACCGTTGAGCATCCGACGGCATGGAATGGCGGCGTCCTCTCAACGGCGGGCGGGCTCGTCTTCCAGGGGAAACTTGATGGCACGTTTGCAGCCTATGACGCGGCGACCGGGGATCTTCTCTGGGAGCGCCATGTGAAGTCCGGCGCGGCATCGGGCCCTGGGACCTATGAGATCGACGGCGAGCAATACGTGACGATCACGACCGGTTGGGGATCAGCCTATGGGCTTGTTGTCGGTATCGATACAAATCTAGCCAATGCAGGCCCGACGGTGGGGAAGGTCGTGACCTTTAAACTCGGCGCCACAGGGGAGATTGCGGATCTCGATCTGCCTTTCATTGAACGGACGCCCAAAGCTGAGCGATTTGGTGATGTGGCGATGATTCAAACGGGCTTGACGGCCTATGCCCGCAATTGCGCGGTGTGCCACGGTACGCTCGGCATTGGCTCGGGCATCCTGCCGGACTTGCGCTGGTCTCAAATCTCGGGCGATGCTGGGAGCTGGCAGTCCGTGGTCTATGACGGCGTTCTTTCAGAGAATGGTATGGTGTCCTTTTCTGAACAATTGACCGAAGAGGAGATCGAGGCGGTCCGCGCATATGTGACCCATAGGGCACACGAGACGGCTCCAGTGATCGACGAAACAGGGGATGAGACCGGCGGCGACTGACGGGTAACCCTATCAAACCAAGGACTTGTCGAAGCGGCGGGTCAGAGTCAGTCGAATGTGACGAATCAGGCCGTTTGCAGAGCGCCGAAAAGGCGTTAGCTTCTAAAGTCTTAATCTTCAGGTTCGTCGTCGCATGCACATTCTGATCGCTATTCTAACCGCATTAGGTGTTGCCGCGGTTTGGTATTCGCGGCTGAAGGCAATGGGGGGTATGGCCCGCGATGTTGGGCAAGTGGCCGAGAAGGTCGTCAATGCCCCGCGCAAATTCGCGTTCATGCGCCGGGCTGGGCATACCGGTTTGAAGACGGTGGAGGATCCACGCGAGGCCGCCGCGATCCTGATGACTTTGATTGCGGGAGCCGGGCAGGGGCGGACGATCTCCCATGCCGCAGGGGACGTGATCATGGAAGAGACTGCCAAAGAGTTTGATTTGGACGAAGAAGAGGCCGACGCGCTTCTCTCCCATGCGCTTTGGATGGTCCGCGATGTGGCGGTGCCGGACGGTGTGGCCGCACGTATGGCGCAAGTGGTGATATCCACGCCAGGGATCGGGCCGAAAGAACTTGTGGACCTCGATGCCATGCTGGTCGCTGTGACGGAGGCAGACGGCGCGGCTGGGTCCGATAAATTGAAACTGCTGCAGGTCTATCGCGACCGGGCGGGCTTGCGCGCCTGATCTCCCATGGGCGCCGTCGTGCTTCCCGCCGCCTATCGGCGAAAAGTCCGCGCCGACACGTGGAGCAATTTCTCCGTGCTCCGCCATGGGGCTTTTGATGGCATGCTTGTGACGTCCAAGAATTCAGGTACCCATTGGATAAAATATATGCTGGCCGTTGCCCTAGCCGAAGAGTATCGGCTGCCGCCGCCTACATACTTCTCAGAAAATGCCGTACGGCCCTATATTGGATGGCCGAAGGACGCGGCGACTTTCGAAGTGCTGCCCCGCTTGGCTTTCAGCCATACGATTCCACACGCATTAATGGATTGGGGCTGGGCGCGTTCGCTCGCGCATTTACCAAAATATGTTCTGGCGGTCCGACATCCAATGTCTATCCTTGCCAGTCATTACGCGAAATGGTCCCACGAGCTTCAGGTTGATTGGCTGACATATTTGAGAGGCGATCCAGCCGGCAGCCGATACCGCTGTGATATTTATTGGATGGCCCGCTTCTGGAACCGGTGGGGAGAGATTCTCTCGCGTGACCCGGACCGCTTTCATATTCTTCCTTACGAATCATCGCTAAAGGATCCCGCGGCTGCGCTGCGATCTGTCTTGTCGCATTGGGAGATTGAGGTTGGCGACAGCGCGATTGGCCACGCTGTTCAGGCCGGCGCCAAAAGCGAAATGGCAAAAAGAGTTGATCCGGATGCGGAACGAAATGTCTTGCAAGATAGGCGTGACAAGTTATCGGATCTGTTCTCCGAAGAGGCACTTGAAATCTATCTTGGTCAAGTAAAAGCCTTATTTTCACACGATTTGGGTTACGACCTCGAAGCTTTTCCTTCGTAGAACGATGAGCAAGATCAAGGCGCACTTGCCGACCGTATTCTGATCATTGCTGTAGCGTGGAAGATAATTCACTTCTTCGTGAGCGCGGTGACCGCTAGACGATCGGTGGGAGGAGCAAAGAGGGAGCTTCCAAATGGCCGATCGGACACAGCGGGTCAGAACGCTTGCGAGCGCAAGTCTTTTTGCCATTCTTGTCGCTTGTAGCGGCGGCGGAGACGGGGGGGCGTCCGCACCCGCACCAGTCCCCGGCACGGGCGGCGGCGGCGCCGGTGGCACCGGGACAGGTGGTGGCGGTAATGGAGCCCCACCGACGCCAACCTCATCGGCGACTATGCTCGAAACGGACATGGAGGCGGCGCGGTTTGCTATGCAGGCCTCGCTCGGCATGGACTTCGACGAAGTTCAAGCCATGGTCGGACGGGATGCTGAGGATTGGGTTGCCCTTGAGTTTGCTAAGCAGCCTGAGCTGCTCCTGCCTCGCCTTTTAGCGGGGATCGCAAGCGGAGCTGATCTCAATAACCGTCCGCACTCGGATATTTTCTGGGATGAGATGATCGCCAGCGACGATCCCCTGCGCCAGCGGATGGTTTTCGCTCTTTCGCAATTGCTCGTCGTCTCGGACCGGAGCCTCGACAATGACGGTCTCGAAGCTGCGTTCTATATGGATATTCTCTGTAGTTGCCAAAAGCGTTCCTATACAGAATATCCA
>JBCAWP010000072.1:0-10683 GCA_038534535.1 Pseudomonadota bacterium | reverse complement strand
GGAATCCACGAACGACGCGTCCGCGCCGGCTGCTCCGATATTAAGAGCCAAGAAGACGGCTGCGAGGGCACTTGCTGGCAAGGCCATTCTCGGGAACATCCGCCAGGCGAGATCTATAATGTCTGACAGTGTTGGCGAAGCCAGAGCTGTGACGCGCGCCATGACGCGGGTCTCAAAAAAGGGCGCGAAGGTCGGATCGCAGTCCCCAAAGGCCGCCTGCACGGTGTCGGCCTCGGACACGGCTCGCGCAAAGTCTGGATCGGTTGCGATCAAGGCGTCGAATACTGCGTGGTCCTCAGGCGACAATGTCCCATCAAGATGGCGCTCCAGAAGTGCGCCGCGTTTTTCATCTTCCATCCTATTACTCCGTCCCCAGTGTTGCCATCATTTGTCGACGGGCGCGCGATAGTCGCGAATAGACCGTCCCTTCGGAAATCTTTAGGAGGCGCGCGACCTCGTCTGCGCTGCAACCTAATAATAAGCGTAAGACCGCGACCGACCGAAACTCCGGCGTCAGCTGCGCGAGGGCGTGCTCAATGAGCTGATTGCGCTCATGGTCGGCGGTATGGCTGCGCACGTCTTCGATGCGCTCTAACGGATCTTCGGTCTCGTCAGACGGGCGAGGCGCCATGCGCCGCTCGGCGCGCTGGCGCTGACGAATAGCATCCAAAGCCGCGTTCATGGCGATCCGTGTCACATAAGATTTGAAGCTCGCATCGGCACGGTACCGCCCGAGACTTCGATAAATTTTGATCATGGCCGCCTGCCCGGCATCTTCCGCCTCTGCACCGATGCCCAGCATTCCGATAACCGTTCTTGCAACAACAGGCTCATACCGGCGCACGATCTCCGAAAACGCAGATGTATCGCCGCTCGTGACAGCGGCGATAATCTCTATGTCGGTCGCATTGCGATACCGTTTCATACACACTGTCCGCTTCTGGTACCGGCACTGCGCACGCTTCAAGCCGAGGGAGCATTTGTCGCGTCTTGCGGCTGAAAGGCCAAGAGGCGCAGTGGCTCCTGATGGGGTCTCCATCCCGGGCGGCCGAAGAGGTAACCGAACACGTCGCGGACACTCCGAGCCTTTTTGACGTCGCGGATCATCCGTCCCCATTCAAACAGGGCAATCTTGAACGGGTTCGACGATATCATGGGCTCAGTAATGCCGTACTGGATGGGCACACCCTCTTCTTCGGCCGCATACGTCCCAAAAATCACATCAAAGATCATCAGAACACTGCCGTAATTCTTGTCCAGATACTTCGGATTGGACGCATGGTGGACCCGGTGGTTCGACGGTGTGTTCAGCACCCAGTCGAGCTTGCCGAAGCGGGGAACAAGTTCGGTATGAATCCAGAACTGGTAGACCAATCCGGCCGACATCAAGGCGAATACGGCGACGGGATGGATCCCAAGAAGGGCGAGCGGCGCATAGAATAGGATCGATCCTGACAAAAGAGATGTCCAGCCGAGCCGCACGGCTACGGACAGGTTCATTTCTGCAGGGCTGTGATGGACGGCATGGGTCGCCCAGAGCCACCGCACCTCATGGGTGAAGCGGTGGTGCCAGTAGTAAAAGAACTCCACGGCCAAGAACGCCCCGAACAAGGTCACCGGTCCGGTGATATCAAAAGTGAAGAGCCGATGTTCATAGACCCACAGCATAAGCCCGCCGCTCATGCCAACGGTAAGGGCGTTTATGCCGTTGCGGATGAAGGCGACCGCGAAGGAGGCAACGGCCTGGTCGACGGGGTATGACTTTCCTCTGCGATGAATGAGCCAGAAGGCCTCGGCCAACACAAACAAAGTGATAAAGACCAAGAAGCCGAAGCGGAATGCGTTTGATAGAACCTCCACGATCGCCTCCTCACTACCGTCTGGAACGGTTTTGCAGCTCGGCGCGCAGACTTTCACGCATCTCGCTTTGCAAGACCTGGAATTCGTCGATTTGCTCAGGCGTCAAAATCTCCGCCGCGGCTGACTGAAACGCACGCTGGGAGGCTTGCATATCGCTTCTTAGCGCCCGCTTCTCGCGGCGTGACAGGTCTGAGAAACTCTTCTCCGGCAGGCCATAAGTCGCAAAGATTTCCGTGCGCCGTGCGCTTTGAGCCTCAATAATCGGCGTCAGCGTCTCCATCTGCTCGTTAGACAGATTGAGGCGCGTGCGAAAAGCGTCGAGGCGGACCTCGCGCTCTGCGGCTTGATCATCGGTTAGTTCGATGCGTTGGGCGGGTTCGTCGGCATGGGCTGGGCCAGCAGACGCCATGGCAAAGCCAATGCCGAACAGGCCGGTGACACAGAGGGCCATGCCAAGGCCAGCCCAAACAGTTTCGCGGGTGCGGATGTGCAGTTTCATACAGGGAGGTCTCCAAGTCCTACGGCCCAGAGAGTGGACCGTTTGAGCATTGGACGATGGCGCCGACAGAAACCTTCCCGCACGTTGAGACTTTTTTTCAGGCATTCAATCAGGTCTGAAATCGAGCACGAAATCGATGACTTTTTGTTTCGGCATTTCGCACGGTTTGAGCAGCACGTTTCCCGACGCTGGTCGAAAGAGGTTAAAGCTCACATGGTCGCGCTCTCCGAGCGCCTCGGCATAAAGTTTGACCGTCCGTCCGTCCGTTTGCGAGACGTTGAATGGTCATGCCCCAGCGCTGATCACCAACCGTGCCGGTGGAATAGCCAATCGGGAACGCATCAAGCGCCGCTATGAAAGCCTTGAGCATTGTGGGAGCCGCAGCTGTCACAACGGAAAACGCACCTGCGGATCGGATCTCAACCGACAAGTCATTGATCCAAAACATCTATGACACTGCAGCAAAATAAGTCCTCATTTTAGGTGATAATTGCAACGCCGCGCGCAACAAAATCGACGCAGAATAATCATATAAAATAGGTTCCTAGGGATCAACGAACCCTGTTAGGCGGGTGAGAAATGGCGCGGATTTGACGAGAGTTGGTTCGCCCGTAGCGCACGCGTCGCGTGTCCGGCGGACAGGAGGGGGTTATGTGGCAAGCCGTCGTCTCATTGGTCGCCTCGCGCGTCGCTTTTGCCGGCCTTGCGATCGGGGTCACAGCCACCCTGTCCCTACAGCCAGCCCCCCGGCTTGAAGCGCCGCTTCCCCAGAAAACTGTCATCACTGAGCCCCTGATTGTGACCGATCCGTCGACCGGGACCCAGACGACAACTGTCGACGTCCTAATCTACAATGTGGCAGCGCTACCCTGGCCCCTTCGCGGGAACCGGACAAAGGCCCTTCACATGATTGGCGATGAACTGGCTTTCGCCCGCGAACGGGGCGAGGCACCTGACATTATCCTGATCCAGGAAGGGTTTCGTCGCTCAATGTCTGACCTGATCGACCGGGCGGGCTATCCGAACTGGGTCCGTGGCCCAGCTCGCACAGATCTCATGCCGGAATATTCCGATGTAGCGCCAGAAACCTTTCAGGCCGAGCGAAGATGGGACAAGGCTGAAGGGCTCGGAAAAGTCGCTGGTAGTGGGCTCTATGTCTTGTCCGATTGGCCGATCCTGCGCAAGGAAATCTCACCCTTCTATGCCTCGGAATGCGCCGGTTATGACTGTGCGGCAAACAAGGGTATGTTATGGGTCGAGATCGAGGTGCCGGGCATGCCGGGGCATCTCCAAATGTTCAACACGCATTTGAACGCCCGCCGTTCAACGGGCGTTCCGGAAGCGCGAAGCCTGACGGCCTATTCACTGCAGACGGCCCGCATGGCTGATGTCGTCTCCAATCATTACGATGGTGAGGAACCGCTGATCTTTGGCGGGGACTTCAATGCTAAGGGCTCGGCTGAGCGCTTTGACGCGATCATGGCATCCGGCGCTCTGCCTGGCGCCCTTGTCCACAAAGCCTGTGCAGCCCCCCGGTCAGATGATTGCGGTTTGACGGTCACCGGGGAGACGTCCTCACCCTGGCTCGAAACGCAAGACTGGCAGGGCTGGCGTTCTGGCGCCAACGTGACGGTCCGGCCAATCTCAAAAGAGGTTTGGTTCGCTGATGAGATAGACGATGCACCGGAGATCAAAGGCCGGCGCACCCTCTCTGATCATGATGCCGTGCTCGTTCGTTACGAGTTGAGCTGGACGCCGCAGGAAACCGATACACTCGTCGCGGCTCTCGACCCGGCAGCGTCCGACCCACGCTAAGCAGCCCGTCTTTGCACCACCACATTGGCGATGGACAAGCCAAGGAACACAGCGGCCAGGATAAAGAGAACTGGTCCCGTGTCGGCGGTGAAATGGCTCGGCTCAAACCCCGATCCGGCCGAAAGGGCAGCTTCAAGTCCATCAGCGCCCTCTGCATAACCATTTGGCGTGATCACACCCAATAGCGGGGAGATGTGGAACAGGACGGCGCCAAGGAACGGGACCACGGCGAGGGGCGCGCCGATAGACCGACGCGTTGCGGGAAGAAGCACGAGGGCACCGGCTGCCAGTTCAAGGATGCCAGTCACATAATTCACAAAGGGAAAAAACAGATCCGCCAGTGGAAAACCCGCGGCGGTCGCCTTCATCTCTATCAGCGGGAAGATGTGGGCCCCGCCGGTAAACTTCGTAATACCGAACACGATCAGGAATGCCCCGACAGCGATCGATAATCCCCATTTCAAGATGGTCATGGTCCGTATCCTTGTACTTTGATGCACCGATCACTGTCGGCGCGTGTGTTTCGCTCGATGACAATCAAGTAATGAGGCCAATCCACCGGCGGAAGAACAGCTCCTCCGCTCGTGATAAGGCGTGTCCGCTCGCGAGACGCGTGTGAAGTGACGGCACCGCAGCGGCTAAAGCGCCTTCACTCATCGATGGATCAGTTGGCCCGCGAGCTGCATATCCCAGCCTTCGGAACACTTGGTGACGGGCAATACTCGCCCTTATCTAACTGTCATTTCACACTTTTGCCGGAGCAAACCGGTTTGATAACTCGCGAGTCAGCGCGTAATACGAAACAAAACGAGATCACGCTCAAGGCCACTCTTGTCATGCTGCACCCCTCAACAAAGAAATTGATCGACCGGCTCGCCGAAATGACGGTCCAGAAGAAAATCGATTGGGTGACCGGGGAAACACCGGACGCCCTTGTTTTCGATACTGAGGGTTACCGCGTCATTCTTCAGGGCACGCCGACAACACTCCTGCTAACGGATGCGCTCGGTCGCGAGCTAGAAAGCGCATCGCCGGCAGAATTGGATGGCACGAGCAGAGCCGACGGAACACCTTACGCGCAAGTCGTTGAAACCATGCGCAAGGAAGCAACGCGGATCGCGCGCGGGACGGAAGTGGCCATCTCAACCGTGCTAGAAGGGCTCGACGCCGCAGAATCCAACCCGGAGCTCCCTACGCCCGATGCGGAGACGTCTGACATTGAAGCTCTGCAACCAGACGCCGAGAGTGATGAGGCGCTCGAGCCCGACGCCTATGAAGATGTCATCGATGAAGCAGGCCTCATCGATCCTGATCCACCTGTCTTTGAGACACCCGACCCGGACCCTATCACAGCCGCGCCAGACGTTACCGAAGAGACGATTTCGTCACCGGACCCAGTCGATACCAATCTCGACGAAGTGCCGGCCTATTACTCTACAGAGCCCGCGGCGCACCCGGTCGATCTCCCGGTAACTGCAGCCACCGAAGTCGACACGAGCGCCGCAGATACCGAGGACCTGCCGGATGTGGGCGCGGCTGTCGCGTCACTTGCCAATCAGGTCAATCAAGGCCTGACTGAGCCAGCTTCATCTGTCGATGCGCCAGACGATCCCGCTGTGCCGATAGACGAGCCCGAGGGCGCCGAGCCAGCTGACGCCGAAACACCTAAACCATTCCACGTCGGCATGTTGTTCGACAGTGACACAATGCCAGAGACACCGAGCGTCGCGATTTCGGACGCGCCCAACACCCTATTTTCGGACCCGTCCGTTCCAGAAATGCCAATCGCGGCAGCAGCCCCCGCACAGCCAGACCAGGAGCCTGCACCGGCGCCGCAGGTTCCAGAACCGCAAGCTCCCACACCGCCAACTCCTGTGCCACCGGCACCGCAGCGATCCTCATTCGGGAGCCTAGGCGGCTTCAGCGATCTATCGGCTTACAAGCAATCGACGTCCGCGCCGCCTCCGGCGCCAGAACCATCTGATGCGGCGCCTGTCCAAGCCGATGCGGGGCCTTCGAACCCGCCGGCGACGCCTGCACCTGCCGCACCGGAAGCAACCACCGCATCACCAACACCGACCCAAGTCTCGGTTCAAAATGATAGACCAACGCTGTCGCTCAGCGGTCTGGCGGGCGGCGATAATGTCAGCGAGCCTGCCGCATCGCCTTCAGGGGCCACCCCTACGTCGCCCGCTCCGGACCAAGAGCCGGCAACTCCCACAGCCAGTGACGCGACATCAGAGACGGCGCCGGCCGACGGCGAGGATAAGGCTGCGGATAAGAGCAAGCGAAAATCACTCGCGTCCCGCTTTAATCCCTGGATGTAGTCTGGCGCGGTCAGGCGAGAACAAGCTTGAATGCTTGGCGCGTAAGACGCGGCCAATCCGTATCTTGGAAGAGCGACAAGGCGCCGATGTTTTCCAGGAATTTGTCGGCCCGGAGACGGTCCTCGCCTGAAAGAGCGCGATAGTGGTCGACCGGACGTTGGAGCATCCAGAGATTGAACGGGAAGATCATCCGTTGACTGTCCGTGCCATTGATCTGGAAAGCGTGGGGACCGAGCGCCCGCGGGACCGGCTCACCCGATGGCTTGTCCGCCGCCCAGTTTGACAGAGCGTCAGCCGTCGATCTCAGGACAGGGACAAAATCTCGAAGTTGATCGGTCAGCATGGGGAGAAGTGTTTCCGGTATAGTGTCACCCGCGACGAACGCGCCCGGCGCGCCTTCGGCGTCGCGCATCCGCTCCACCCAAGCTGCAACCTTGGGGGCCTTGTCGGCCATGATCTCACCCGAGGCGGGATCGCGATAGAGGTGCGCATAGAGCGGCCCGTAGAGGCCGAAATCACCGATGCACGGCCGTGCGCCGAGGAGGAAGTCATGGTGTTCAAGATGAACTGAGAACTGTGCAAGAAAGGTCTCATAGGCCGCCTCTATCGCGGGGACAGCCTCCGGGATAACCCCGAGGACCGGCAGCGCGCCTTCGAACAGAACGGCGTTCTTACGTCCGATTTTCAGCTGCTCCTCGGGTGGCTGATCTGGGGCCGCCATCTTGCCAAACTCGGCATGGGCCCACTCCCGATTATACGCCCAGCGATAGTGCATGGCCGGGATCACCAACCACTCGTCGCCTATCACCTCAAACAAAAGAGCCGCCAGCTGCTGAAAATCCCCATTTGGGATGATCGACACGCCCTCATGGCGGGCTTCAAGCGTATCGATGATATCCGAAGTGTCCTGGAGGATCTCATCGCCTGGCCCTTCGAGAACAGGGATCACGGGCCAACCGACCTTCGTCAGGATTACGGATTGGTAGATTTCCTTCGTCGCCTGCACTTCTGTGAAGTCAATCTGTTTCCAGTTCAGATATGCGCGCGCCTTACCCGTGAAATAGCTGATCTCTGCGCCATAAAGAGTATACATTCGTTGCCCCTGCAAAATTGTTGCACTGCGGCAACGCTCTCAACGGACTGCCGGCAGAAACTGCACAACGAGCCTGTCATAGGCTTGTCGCATAAGGACACCCGCGACTAAAGCTTCGCATCGTCGCGATTGCGTGAGCACATCGCAGAATTGCTCCGGTGTGCAGCGCCGGCAGAGGGAGCCGTCCATTGAAATTTGACCCACGCCTGGTCTCGACCAGCCTGTTTGCCATTGCCGTCGCCGCCACGGGCTCAGCCCAGACGGAGGCGTCCGACAGCGCTGCCGTGCGTCTCGACGAAGTCACCGTGACAGCGCAGCGGATTGAAGAAGATGTTCAAGACGTGCCGATTTCGATCACAACGATCTCGGGCGACAAACTCTCGAATATCTCTGGCGGGGGCGCCGACATCCGTTTTCTGTCGGCCCGCGTACCCAGCGTGAATGCCGAAAGCTCCTTCGGTCGGACCTTTCCACGTTTCTACATTCGAGGGATCGGCAACATTGATTTCGACCTGAATTCAACGCAGCCGGTGTCGCTGGTCTATGACAACGTCCCCTACGAGAGTCCAATCCTGAAAGGATATCCGGTCTTCGATATCGAACAAATCGAAGTGTTGCGCGGACCGCAAGGGTCACTCTTCGGCCGCAATACGCCAGGCGGCATCATCAAGTTCGACAGTGTGAAACCATCAGCGGAGACGAATGGATATGTGCGCGCGGCTTATGGCCGTTTCAATCAGGTCGATTTGGAGGGCGCGTTTGGAACAGCGCTCACCGATGGCCTGTCGGTGCGCGCGTCCGGGCTTTATCAACGCCGGGACGATTATGTCGATAACGCATTCACAGGCGAAGAGGATGCGCTCGAAGGGTTCCAAGAGGCATCTGGCCGGCTCCAGATCCTGGCCGAACCGACTGATAACTTCTCCTCGCTCTTGAACATCCACGGCCGGACCACGGACGGAACAGCACGGCTCTTCCGGGCGAACATCATCGAGCAGGGCAGCCGCGGTCTGAGTGACGATTTTGATCGTTTCACGATCTTCAATGATGGCCTTAACGACCAGGACCTCAACGCCTACGGCATTACCTGGACCTCCGACTGGGCGTTTACGGACACTCTAACGCTCACCTACATCTTCGGATTTGAGACGGCTGAGATCGACTCGCGCGGCGACGTTGATGGCGGCGCTGGCGCCGCATTCCTCCCCTCGGGCTCGGTGCCCGGCGTCATCCCATTTCCATCGGAGACGGCGGGAAATGTCGATGATCTTGACCAGTTCACCCACGAGATCCGCCTCGCCTTTGATAATGGCGGGCCAATCCGCGGACAGGCCGGCGTTTTTCTCTTCCGCGAGGACGTGGCCATCACGTCTTTGAGCTTTGACTCGCTTGCGCCTGGAAACCCTGAAAACGGCCGGGCGGTCCGGACCCAAGATAATGACTCCCTCGGCCTTTTCGGCTCGTTGACCTGGGACGCCACCGACCGGCTGACGCTGTCAGGCGGAATCCGCTGGACAGATGATGACAAGGACTTCCTCGTCGAACGCCTTGTCAGCCCGTTCGGTGCGGGACCACTTGGACCAATTACAGGCTCGACCCGGGATGATGAGATTAGCTGGGATGTATCGGCGACCTATGCCGTCACGCCCGACATCAATCTCTACTCAAGGATCGCCAAGGGTTTCCGCGCACCGTCGATCCAAGGCCGCCTCGTATTTGGAGATGTCGTATCGATCGCCGATTCCGAGACCGTCACCTCCTATGAAGGTGGTTTGAAATCGACGCTGCTGGGCGGCCGCGTGCGCGCGAATTTCGCGGGGTTCTATTTCGAGCTCAATGACCAACAGCTGACCTCCGTCGGGGGCGAGACGAATACCGTCGCTCTGTTCAACGCCGACAAAGGCGTCGGATATGGGTTCGAGGCCGACTTTGAAGCCGTCATCTTCGAAGGCTTGACCGCCACAGCTGGCCTCTCCTTCAATGAGACCGAAATCCGCGACCCTAATCTCCTGGTTCCAACATGTGGGGCGCCATGTACCGTCCTCGATCCTCAAGACGCCGACGGAAACGCTTTTGTTGATGGGAATCCCTTCCCCAATGCGCCGGAATGGATCTTCAACGCGACGGCGCGCTACGGCTACCCAATCCCGGGCGGTGAGCTCTTCATCTTCACCGATTGGGCTTTCAAGGACGAGGTGAACTTCTTCCTTTATGAAAGCATTGAGTTCGGTGAGGACGGCTTCTGGGAAGGTGGCCTTCGGGCCGGTTTTGAAGGCAAGAACGGCGTGAGTGCATCGGCCTTTGTCCGCAATATTCTCGATACCGAAGTCCTCGAAGGTGGGATCGACTTCAATAACCTGACCGGTTTTGTAAACGAGCCGCGTCTGTGGGGTATCGAACTCGGCTACCAGTTCTAAGGGCTTCAAAAGCCTCTTCTCCCTTTTTTCTGGACTGCCACGAAAATGGCGCAAGAATCGGCGAGATAACCCAATGTTCGGAGCCCGTTCAGGTTCCGCGCATTAGACGGACGGATGATCTGCCTGAGGAAAGGGGCGAAAAACCATGAAAAAACTGACTGTTGGCCTAATGGCGGCGGCGATGTTGGCCGCATGTACGACAGATCCAGTCACAGGTGAGCGGCGGGTGTCGCGAACGGGTGCGGGTGCGGGAATTGGTGCGGCAGCTGGCGCCGGTATCGGCGCGCTCTTCGGCGGAAACGATAAGCGGAATGCCGCGATTGGCGCGGCCGTTGGCGCGCTCGCAGGCGCTGGGGTCGGGGCCTATATGGACCGCCAAGAGCGTCGTCTGCGGGAACAGACCGCTGGCACCGGCATCGAAGTCGTTCGCAATGGCGACCAGCTTCAGCTGAACATGCCGTCGGACGTGACCTTCGCGTCTGGTCAATCGAATATTCAGCCGCAATTCTACGGCGCGCTTGATGATGTGGCGTCCACGCTAGTGGAGTTTCCGTCGACGGCAGTTGATATCATTGGCCACGCTGACTCCACGGGTGCAGAAGACTTCAACCAGCGCTTGTCGGAACAGCGGGCCCAATCGGTCTCGAGCTATCTGCAGGGCCAAGGCGTAAC
>JBCAWP010000071.1:0-10748 GCA_038534535.1 Pseudomonadota bacterium | reverse complement strand
GGGCGGCGGGATTAAACCATGCCGATGCACGGATTGTGCTCGAAAAGCCCATAGGGTCGGATCTCGCCTCTGCCCGCGCCATTAATGACGGCGTCGGCGATGTCTTTGAAGAAAAAGCCGTTTATCGGATCGACCACTATCTCGGGAAGGAAACGGTGCAGAATCTTATGGTGTTGCGATTCGCCAACGCCCTGTTCGAACCCGTTTGGTCGCGCATGGAAGTCGATCATGTCCAGATCACGGTTGCAGAAGCGCTCGGCGTTGAAGATCGCGCAGACTATTATGACAGCTCCGGCGCGCTGAGAGACATGGTGCAGAACCATATTCTCCAGCTTCTCTGTCTGACGGCGATGGAGCCGCCAAACTCAATGGATGAGGGCGACGTTCGGACGGAAAAGATCAAAGTGTTGCGGGCGTTGAAACGCTTCTCGCCGGCTGATGCCCGGGAAAATACGGTTCGGGCGCAGTACTCGCCCGGCGTGGTCGATGGAGCGGCTGTGTCTGGGTATCAGGACGAGTTGTCGTCGGATGTTGCGAGCCGAACCGAGACATTTGTGGCCGTCCGCGCCGAGATCGAAAACTGGCGATGGGCCGGGGTGCCGTTCTATCTTCGAACCGGAAAACGGATGGCTGGGCGCCGATCTGAAATCGTGATCCAATTCAAACCCGCACCGCATTCCATATTTGGAGAGATCGGCTCGTCGGTAAACCGGCTCGTTATTCGCTTGCAGCCGAATGAAGCCGTCGGTCTCTACGTCACGATCAAAGAGCCGGGACCTGGGGGCCTACGCGTGAAATCCTTGCCGCTTGATTTGTCGTATGCGGAGAATTTCACAGCGCGGTATCCCGATGCCTACGAGCGGCTCCTAATGGATGTCGTGCGTGGCAACCTGTCGCTCTTCATGCGACGCGACGAGGTTGAGGCCGCGTGGGAGTGGGTTGACGGCATGATCGACGCTTGGGGGGAAATTGACGACCCGCTAGAGACGTATCCGGCCGGATCAAACGGACCGTCCGCGGCCGATTTTCTCTTGCGCCAGGAAGGGCGCACCTGGTGGGAAGGCACGCCATGACCGACACTATCCATCCCATCATTGCCGAGGTGACAGCGCGCATTGAGGCGCGATCACGCGAGACGAGAGCGGCCTATCTCGACATGGTTCGTCACCATCGACCCAAACAATTCGCCCGCCTCCGCCTCTCCGACGGAAACCTTGCCCACGCGTCGGCGGGATGCGCGGTGATGGACAAGACCCAGATTCTTGGAAAGGGCTGGCCGAACATCGGCATCGTCACGGCCTATAATGATATGCTCTCGGCACATCAGCCGTTTGAGCGTTTCCCAGAGATCATTCGCGAAGCGGCCAGAGAGGTTCATGCCACCGCGCAAGTCGCGGGCGGCGTACCGGCCATGTGCGACGGTGTCACCCAAGGACAAGCCGGCATGGAGCTGTCTCTTTTTTCTCGGGATGTGATTGCCCTTGGCGCCGCGATTGGGCTCAGCCACGATACGTTTGACGCCGCGATTTATCTCGGCGTTTGCGATAAGATTGTGCCCGGATTGGTCATTGCGGCGCTTCGGTTTGGATACCTTCCGGCCGTTTTTGTGCCCGCTGGACCAATGCCATCCGGCCTTCCAAATCCAGAGAAGGCGCGCATTCGCCAGGCTTTTGCACGCGGAGAGATCGACAGAGACAAACTCTTGGTGGCCGAAGCGGCAAGTTATCATTCGCCCGGAACATGCACGTTCTATGGTACGGCGAATTCCAACCAAATGTTGATGGAGGTTATGGGCTTTCACTTGCCGGGTGCCGCCTTTGTCAATCCTGGGACGGAGCTGAGGCATGCCTTGACGCGGGCCGCGACGAAACGGGCCGCAGAGATGAATGCCCAGGGCAGTGATTATTGCCCGCCGGGTGAAATGATCGACGCCCGTTCCATTGTGAATGCTGTGGTCGGACTGATGGCAACAGGTGGGTCTACAAATCACGCCTTGCATATTCCGGCCATGGCGGCTGCTGCTGGGTATTCGGTGACGCTCGATGATATGGCCGATGTCTCATCTGTAACGCCGCTGCTATGTCGGATCTATCCGAACGGAACGGCGGACGTGAACCACTTTCATGCGGCCGGCGGAATGGGCTTTCTTCTTCGTGAGTTGGCGGTAGCGGGGCTTTTGCAGTCGGGCGCTAGGACGATTTCCGGAACCCTTGAAGACCAGATGAAGGAGCCGTGGCTGGATGACGGCGCGCTCGCTTATCGCGATCCGCCGGAGACGAGCGGTGACTTGGACATCCTGCGCCCGGTTGCGGACCCATTCGATCGGCAAGGCGGGCTCAAACTCGTCTCCGGGCCCATTGGTCGCGGGATCATCAAGACGTCTGCTGTGAAGCCTGAAAACCAAGCGGTCGAGGCGCCAGCAAGGGTCTTTCAGACCCAGGGCGAGGTTCGAGACGCGTTTAAGGCGGGCGAGTTGGACCTGGACGTCGTGATTGTCCTTCGGTTCCAGGGGCCGAGCGCAAATGGCATGCCGGAACTGCATGGCCTTTCCCCCATCCTCGGTAGCTTACAAGACGCGGGGCACAAGGTGGCGCTCGTCACCGATGGGCGAATGTCTGGCGCGTCAGGCAAAGTGCCCGCAGCGATCCATATCTCGCCAGAGGGGGCGAGGGGCGGACCCATCGCCAGACTTCGGGACGGTGATGTGATCTCACTCGATGGAACGACCGGCCGGCTTGAGCTCAGGGTGGACCCAGAGGACTTTGCAAAACGAAAGCCCGCTGCGTTTCGATGCGTTGCGGGACCGATGTCGCTCGGGCGAGATATGTTTACAGCCTTTCGACTGGGGGCGTCCCGTGCAGATGAAGGGGGCTCTTTCTTCGATTTCGGTCAGGACGTCACTTGAGATGAGCGGCCCAGTCCTCGTCGGTGATGTCGGCGGAACAAGCGTTCGGTTTGCCCTTGCCTGTCAAGATTACGGCCGCGTCTCCGTCTCGGGCTTTCAGAAGCTTGCAGGCGATGACTTCCCATCCTTCGAGGAAGCGATAGGCGCCTATATAGACCAGTCTCAAACCACGCCGCAGTTTGCTTTGTTTGCGATTGCCGGCCCGACGGATGGTCAAAAGGGAGCCCTCACAAACCGGCCATGGCATATCTGCGCCCGCGACATTCGCGAGCGGTTCGGCCTGTCCGATGTGCGGCTAGTGAATGACTTTGTGGCGATGGCCCGCGCTGTGCCCGAAGTTTCGGCGAGCGCATTTGTACCCATCAAATCGGGAGTGCCGATCAAATCGGAGCCTATACTTGTCGCAGGGCCTGGAACCGGTCTCGGCATGGCAACGCTTATTGGCGATCCGAGCGTGGGCTGGCGTGTGTTGAGCGGTGAGGGCGGCCATGCCGCATACGCGCCGCGAACGCGTGAAGAGGCAGAACTCCTCTTTGCTTTACAAACTCAGTTCGATTTTGTGCACAACGAGATCGTTTGTTCTGGTATCGGACTTGAGGCCGTCCGGCGCGCGATTTCGCGCGTGCGCGGGGTCGATTTTGTCCCGATGGCGGCGACAGACGTCGTAGAGGCTGCGCAACGCGGCGATGAGGTCTCCCTTGCGGTTTGCCAGATTCGAGCGCGCGCCCTATTGGGGGCGTTAGGAGATATGGCGCTTTCCGTTAGTGCGCGAGGCGGCGTTATTGTCGCCGGCGGAGTTGCCCAAACGCTCCTGTCATATCTGAGAGCCCCAGAAAGCCTCGCGCGCTTTACCGACCGAGGCGCGAGAACCGCGTTCATCTCGGATGTTCCCATCTCGCTCCTGCGTTTGGAAGAGGCGCCCTTGATTGGCGCGGGCGCTCTCTTTTTTGATACCCATTGAATTGGTTTGACAGGTCGGAAGGCACGGTTTTAGTTTGCGCAGCCTATTACCGTAAGGACGGGGTTGGTGATGGCCAAAAAGCAGCCGACGCGTGAGCGTATTCTTGATGTTGCGCAGGCTCTCTTTAATGAGCGCCGCTATGGCAGTGTCACGACGGCAGGTCTTGCGACGGAAGTTGGAATTGCCGAGGGCAATCTCTGGTATCATTTCAATGACCGGAAATCGCTTTTGGAGGCGCTCTTTGAGCGTTTTGAAACGACCGTGACGCGGCGCCTTGAGTTACAGCCGAGTTCGGAGTCAGCGATTGCTGACTATGTCCGATATTTCTCCGCGATGGCAGAGGAACTGTCGACGTTTCGTTTCATCTATCGGGATCAGGCGGACTACGGCCCAATTGTCGGCAAACTCTCGGATAGGGTTCCCGGCCTTTATCGCGATACAGCGAGCCAGTTTCGGGCCTATTTCCAGGCTATGCGCGACCAGAACTTCTTGAAGCTGACGGATGACCGGCTCGACCTCGTCATCGTCAACTTGTTGATTATCTTCCGGTTCTACCTTGAGTTCGCCCGAGAAGCCGGGCTGCCTGAACAGGAGGGCAGCGGCGCCGTACGCCAGGCTTTTCGACTACATATGGCATTGTTCGAAGACAATTTGACAAGCGATGCGCGGGATTATTTGTTCCGAGAACTCTCTCTCGAGTATTTGCCAGACCAGCTATTGTAACGGCTGCGGCGACCTGCTTGCGGCGAATATGGCAATCCACTTTTTCTGCGTGGACCTCTGATCATGGTAATGACGTTTTTTCGGCGCGAGCCCTTACTCCATTTCCTGGCGCTTGCGGTTTTCGTCTTTGTTATCTCAGGGCTAAAGTCTGGGTTCCAGGATCGGCGGGACCGGACAATAATCGTGACGGGCGAAGACCTGGCGACTCTCAATCGGTCAGGGCGAGAGCTTGATGCACGCGTGCTCGACGAAGTGCTCTATCGTGAAGCCCTAAGGCGCGGGCTTCACGAAGAGTTGATGGACGTGCGGCATTCGCTTGTCGATCGAATGCGGATCATGATCGAGGACGATACAGTCCCTGAACCGGTGACGGAGACGGCGGTACGCGCCGCTTATGAGGCCGATCCTGCGGCCTATGACGCGCTGGCGCGCCGGTCGATCAGCTTGGTCTCATTTGTCGGCATAGACCCGATAAGTGCGGACGCTGACGCCCTAAGGTCTGCAAAGGAGATACTCAAGACAAACACGCCGACTTGGCGTGACCTTGGCGATACCTCTTCGATTGGTCCGATTGTCGAAAGTGTCACCGAAGAAGAGCTTGGAGCTTTGTTCGGACCCGCCTTTGCTGCTGAGGTCTTTAGGTTAAAGGGGACTGCGTGGCACGGTCCGCTGGCGTCCACGTTTGGCCAACATTTTGTTCGGATTGATGATCGGAAGGCTGAGCAACCGAGAGCGTTTGAGGATGTGCGTGACACTGTCCGCAACGACCTGACGGCCCGAATATGGGAAGACCGCAAACTCGCGGCCTATTCCAGCCTCGTCTCTGAGTATACGATCATAATTGATCAGTAAGCGCTTCGCAGCGAGAGACTGTATGTCTTCTGTGTAGCGACCGAATTTGAAGTGTTAACCCTTTCTGATCTCCGCTTGCTGATTTTACCAGCAGGATTTCAATCCATTTTATCCGTCCCCTGATAAGCCAATCTGGAAGCGTTCCCATGAGAGGAGTGCCAGAAAGAGGGCAAGGCTGATATGCGCACCGGACCAGTTGTCTCACTGATCCTATCGATCATCGTCGGGGTTCTTGCTGTTGTTTTCGGCCGTTCCTGGATTAATCGCGAGGCCGACGCGGCCTTGCCACCGGAAGCTGCTGTCGCGGTTCAGGCCGTTCCGACGGTTCCGGTTCTCGTGGCTAACCAGCTTATTGAGCGCGGCATGGTCGTTACCGACG
Organism: Pseudomonadota bacterium; assembly: GCA_038534535.1. Taxonomy (GTDB): domain Bacteria; phylum Pseudomonadota; class Alphaproteobacteria; order Caulobacterales; family Hyphomonadaceae; genus CALLCD01. The sequence goes on along the minus strand of JBCAWP010000071.1, from coordinate 4,928 downwards.
ATTTGTTTGATGTTGCGGAATGGCCGGAGACGCATCTTCCGGACGACGTTGTTGTTGATATGTCCATGCTGGACGGCCCCGATGGCGCACGCCCTTTTTCGTTGGGCATCATCGCCCCCGGCGAGCCGCTACTTGCACAAAAACTGTCTCGCAACATGCCACGGGAAACGCTGGCAGGCGTGATCACGCCAGGCTATCGCGCTGTGGCGATCCAGGTTGACGATGCCACAGGCGTGGCGGGATTTGTGCTGCCGGACCATCGCGTAGATGTCATCCTTTCGCGCGAGTTTCTGGCCTCAAATGGCACGTCAGAGTTTCGGGCAGAGCTAGTGGTAGAGGATGTTCGCGTGCTTGCCGTTGATCAGAACTTTGACGAGACGCTGGAAGGTGCGGCGCTCGCGAGAACGGTGACAGTCGAGGTCACGTCGCGACAGGCACAATCGGTTAGTGCGGCGGCCGATAATGGGCGCTTGAGCCTCTCTCTTCGTGCCAAGGAAGATATCACGCTCGAAGAGCCAAAGCCGGCGCCGCGTCCTGTGACACCGCGTCGCCAAAAAACAACAACAACTGTTCGGGTGATCTCGGGCGAACAAGAAGCAGCGGTGACAACGCCGATTGCTCGCAAAGACTAGGGAAGACGAGAGATGATGTCTGCGAGTATCTTTTGGCGAGGCTTAATTGTCGTGATGGGTGCGTGCGTTGCCCTGACAACGATGCCGCGAAACGCAATGGCTTGGACAGAATTGACGCCTGAGGCGTCGGCGCCGGTTCTCACGGTCAATCGTGGCCGCTCGACGGTGATTGAGGTGGACGAGCCCTTCGCGACGCTTGCGGTTGCGGATCCTGAAATTGCATCGGTCACCGCCACGAGCAACCGTTCATTTTTTGTGCGCGGCAAGGCGCCGGGTTGGACGACTGTGCTGGTTTATGATGGCACCGGATCGGTTGTCGATCTCATTCAGGTCAATGTAGCGCTGGGGCTTGATGCTCTGCGTAAGGATTTGAATACGCTTCTACCCGGTGAAGACTTTGATGTGCTGCCGGTCTATGACGGTGTCTTCATCGCAGGGGAAATCTCCTCGGCCGGCGCTGCCGCAACAGCGATGGAATTGGCGGAGCGTCACGTGCCCAACGGCGTTGCCAATGGATTGTCCGTGTCCCAGGCTCAGCAAGTGTTGCTCGAAGTTCGGTTTGTCGAGGTTTCTCGTGACCTGGTTCGTGAGTTTGGAGTAGGCGTCGATGGCAGCCAGGATGGTGAGTTCGCGTTCTTCTCAAATGGCGATCTGATCACCGGTCTGGCGCAACAGGCCGCCGTTGTCGCCCGCCATGGGTTTGGCCCGACGACGGTCGACTTCACACTGAACGCACTCGAAGAGAAAGGCGTCTTGCGGACGCTGGCCCGGCCGAACCTTGTGGCGCTATCGGGTGACACAGCGAGCTTCCTGGCAGGGGGTGAGTTCCCTATTCCTGTTGCTCAGCGTGACGACGTCGTGACCATCGAGTTCCGGCAGTTTGGTGTGAGCCTCGCTTTCGCCCCGACTGTTCTTGATACGGACATGATCAATCTGCGCGTCCGGCCGGAGGTCTCTGCGCTAGATACGCGCGGGGCCGTCCAGGTCGGCGGTATCGAGATTCCGGCACTAAGCGTGCGCCGTGCGGATACCACCGTTGAGCTGCGCGATGGTCAGTCCTTCGCGATTGCCGGGTTGTTGCAGGACACTTATTCGAACGATGTTCGCCAGACGCCATGGCTCTCCAGCGTTCCCGTACTTGGCGCTTTGTTCAGTTCCAAACGGTTCACCCGTAACGAGACCGAACTTGTGATCATCATCACACCGCGCCTGGTGCAGCCTGCGGCCTCGGTCGCTGACTTGGTGACACCGCTTGAAGCGTTTGATGAGCCGACCCAGGGCGAGTTCTTCCTGCTCGATGAGACGGTTGCCGTCCATGAGCGCAGCCAGTTCTAAGGAGTAAGCTATGAGCCTCCCATCCATGAAATCGACTGCACTATTGGCTTTGGCCATGGCGCTCGCGGGCTGTGGCAGCACAGGTAATAAATTTGACCATGATTTCCAGGCAGCTCGGCTACTCGGCGGTGCCACCACGCAAAATATTGCGACGCAATCTATCCGCCCAGTCGACCTGCCGAATACGAGAGGTTTGGAAGGACAGTCTGGCGTTCGTGCTGTGTCGGCAATTGCACGCCTCAATAGCGGTGAGGTCCGTGAGCTCAGTGACCAGTCGGCCAGCGGTATCGGCAGCGAATTCGAAGAATAGGGTGCTCAAGCACAACGAGATTTGACATGGACATGCCTCTCCCCAAGCCTGCAAATGCCCCCGTTCCAGACCTGAAGCCGGCCGTGCTCGTCTCGCCTGAACGGCGCGCTGTGTTGGCGCAAGGTTTCGAAAAGATCGTCGATTTGGAAGGCCGAGCCGCCAGCGATTTAACGGCGGATGAGGCGAGTGTCTTCATCGTCGACTTGAATTGCGATGGTGCCGTTGAGATCATCGACGCCTTATCGCACAATGCGCCGGGAGCTAAACTTCTGGTGCTTGGCGATGCTTTGACGGCACCTGCGGTTAAGGCGATGCTCCGTGTTAAGAGTTCAGATCTGCTCGCCTCTTCGGCCGACCTCATGGATATTCAGCGAGCCGCTTTTCGGCTTGCAGAGCTTGCGCCTGAAACACCACCCAGTAAAAATCATTGCTGGGTTTTCACAGGCGCTGTGGGCGGTGCGGGGGCGACGACACTCGCGATCGAGGCGGCCTGCGCAGCTATCGCGTCGGATCCGTCCAATTCCGTCTGTATCGTAGACCTAAATCTCGCCGACGGCATGGTCGCATCCTATCTGGAAGGCGGCGCAAAGCTTGATCTTATGGGGTTGCTCGATGCGCCAGAGCGCCTCGACCCGACGCTCTTGAATGCCTATAGTTTCGAACACGAAACCGGTATCTCCTTGATCTGTGCCCCGCGCAATCCAGACATCAATGAGTTCGTATCTGCCGAGTTGGTGCTCCGACTACTCGATACTGTTTGCGCTGTATTTTCACACGTGATTGTGGACATGCCACGGGCCCGGCAAAGCTGGACCAAACCGATCCTTGCCGGTGTGGATGAAGTGCTCGTCGTCAGTGAGTTTACAGTCCCCAGTCTCCATGCGGCGGCCGATATGGCCCGCGAGATTGATGCGTTGCGCCAAGATGCGCCCGACACGAAGCTTGTCCTGAACCGGATGTCCGACGCCAAGAATGAGTTTTCGGTTTCCCGAGCCGGAAAGGCGATCGAGCGCGAGATCAGCGCCGTTGTTCGCTCGGATTGGAAGTCAGCCCGGGAGGCCGCCAATCTTGGTCTGCCGATCGCCAAGGTGAAACCGCGCAGCATTCTCGTGAAAGACGCGGTGGCCCTGACGCGACAGCTTGATCCGGAGATCACAGAGCAAAAACCTAAGTCGAAGTGGATGTTTGGCTGATGGGACGCTTCTCGACTGTTTCAACGCCTGCCCAGGCGCCGAGCCCTGCGGCGACGACTGCGCCTGAGCCTGAAAAAGCTGAAGCGGCTCCAAAAGCGGCGCCGGCGTCGGAGAATGGCAATCCAGCGGCGCGCCATGCGAAAAGCCTGCTGGACGCTAAGATTCGCGTACACAACCGGCTGATCGATGAACTCGATCTCTCTTCACTTGATAAATTGAATGATGTCGATTTACGCCGGCAGGTCCGCGCAATCGTCATGGATATTGTCCGTGAAGAAGGTATGGCCATGTCGTCGGCTGAGATCGGGACGTTCGCCGACGCCGTCTTCGACGAAATGACGGGCCTTGGCCCCTTGGAGCCACTTCTGTCTGATGACAGCGTGTCCGATATTCTCGTGAATGGCTGTGATCAGGTTTATGTCGAACGCGGTGGGGAACTTGGACTGTCGAATGTTCGGTTCGCGGACAATGATCACCTCCTGCGCATTTTGAACCGCATTGTGTCGGCTGTGGGCCGGCGCGTCGATGAAAGTCAGCCGCTTGTCGATGCGCGTCTTCTTGATGGTAGCCGGGTGAATGCCGCGATTTCTCCCATTGCGATCGACGGTCCACTCGTCTCGATCCGGAAGTTCTCTAAGAAGCCGTTGACGGTGGAAAAGCTCGCCGAATTTGGCGCACTTCCAATGCCGATGCTTGATTTCGTGGTTGGCGCTGTGAAGTGCCGGGCCTCAACGGTCATTTCCGGCGGAACCGGTTCCGGTAAAACAACGCTCCTGAACGCCCTGTCTTCGGCGATCAGCCTGAAGGAACGCATCATCACAATCGAAGATGCAGCCGAACTGCAACTACAGCAGCCGCACGTTGCGCGGATGGAAACGCGTCCTCCGAATCTTGAAGGCAAAGGCGAAATTCGCCAGCGTGAGCTCGTAAAGAACGCGCTGCGGATGCGCCCTGACCGCGTCTTTCTCGGCGAGGTGCGCGGCGAAGAAGCGTTTGACATGCTCCAGGCCATGAATACGGGCCATGAAGGCTCAATGGCGACAATCCACGCGAACAATCCGCGTGATGCCCTGACCCGCCTTGAACAGATGGTCTTGATGGGCGGTATGAAGATCTCTGTTGAAGCCATCCGGGGGCAGATCGCCTCGGCTGTAAACTTCATAGTTCAGGCGGCACGCCTTTCTGACGGATCACGGAAAGTGATGAGCGTCGCTGAGATCGTCGGGATGGAAGGCTCGGTTATCCAGCTTCAAGAAATCTTCCGGTTTGAACGCACCCACACTGGCGATGATGGCAAGGTGCACGGACATTTTGCTGCGACGGGTATTCGCCCAAAGTTCCTTGATGAGATGGAACGTCGCGGTGTCTTCGTTCCGCCTGAGACATTTGATCCCCAGCGCAAGTTCTAGTCATGCCGTTTGATCTGACTGATCTGCCCGTGACTGGCGAACCGATCGT
>JBCAWP010000070.1:0-10947 GCA_038534535.1 Pseudomonadota bacterium | reverse complement strand
CGCGAAAGCCCGCCTCAGTGCCGAGATATTTTGCAGCATTCGCTTCGGCACCGCACTCTTCGCCCGCATCAAAAAGGCTCGCCGCTTTATACGACAGGAGTTCGGCGGCCGAGAGCTCGGCCCAGCATTTTGCCAGCGGGTGGGCGACGCCCTGGTTTTGGCCAATCGGCCGGCCAAAGACGACGCGCTCATTGGCGTAGCGCGCCGCGCGCTCGAGCGCTGCAAAGCCAAGGCCAATCGATTCCACAGCGAAAAGGACGCGTTCCGGGTTTAGCCCTTGAAGAAGATATTTAAAGCCCGCGCCTTCCTCCCCGATCAGGTGGTCCTGGGGCACCTCCAAGCCATCGATAAAGAGTGTATTACACTCCACCGCCTTCCGACCCATTTTAGGGATCGGATTGGCTTCAATGCGATCGCGGTTAAAGTCCGTATAGAACAGAGATAGGCCAAGATACGGCTTCGCACACTGATCTTTTGGCGTTGTCCGGGCGATGATCAGGATTTTATCCGCCCGCTGAGCGCCCGTCGTCCAGATCTTCCGACCATTGATGACGTAGCCGGAATTCGTACGCTCGGCCTTTGTTTCGAGCGATGACGTGTCGAGGCCCGAATTCGGCTCTGTCACCGCGAAACACATTTTTTCTTCACCGGAAATGATCTTCGGCAGGTATTCGCGCTTCTGTTCTTCTGTGCCGAAGCGCTCGAGCGGCTTAGGGCCGAAAATATTCAAATGGATCGCGGAGGCGCCCGAATATCCCGCGCCGGACCGCGTTACGGCCTGCATCACGATCGAGGCTTCCACAAGGCCGAGGCCTGCCCCGCCATAGGCTTCAGGCATAGCCACGCCGAGCCAGCCGCCCTCCGCCATCGCCTTTGTGAACGCCTCGGGCCAATCACCCGTCTCGTCCGTCGTCGACCAGTAATCATCATCAAACTGGGCGCAGGTCCGGGCGACCGCGTCCTGAATGGCCATTTGATCCTCGGTCATCGCGGCAATCTGGTGCATGGGTCGACCCTTATGTGTTCTCTCAACGCTTCGACACTTAGGCGGGGCTCGATCCGTCGTCCAGCGTCAGCTTATCGCAGGGGCTGTCGCTGTTGGGGCGAATGGAACCGCGAGCGGGTCCATCACACCGTCGACAATGGCATCGGCGACAATGCGTGCGGTCAGCGGTGCCATTAGGATCCCGTGGCGAAAATGTCCCGTCGCGATGAAGGTTCGCCGCTGTGGATCGCCCCAGCCAATAAGCGGCATGCCACTTTCCGTCCCGGGCCGTATACCGGCCCACCGATCCATCACCGGGGCATCCGCCAAAGACGGGCAAACCTCGATCGCCCGGCGCAGCAATTCATCAGTTGCGGCGATGTCCACGTCGCGATCTACGCGCCCATACTCCTCCGTCGCCCCAATCAGTATGCGGTCTTTTTTGGGGACGACGTAGAGGGACTGGCTGCGAATAATGTGGGTCGGTGACTGCGCTACTTTGCGCAGCGCGATCATTTGACCTTTGACCGGTTGGCAGTGCACGTCCTGCCACCCTTTGCATGATATCGTGACGTCCGCAGAGGTGGAACCGTCCAGAAAACGCGTTCCGGCTCGAAGATTGGCATCGATGAGCGCGGCGATCACTGCACGATGGTCCACCTGGCGATCCGTCGGTAATCTCAGCCCCGTAAGGATCGTTGGAGACAGCGCAGGCTCCAGCCGGACGAGCGCCTCCGCCGGCAACGCGTCAAAGGCGATGCCGGACGCGTTTAGCCGATCCATAAAGATAGACAGTTTTTCCCGGTCGCCTGCGTCTGACGCCACGGCGAGCGTATCAGTCTCTAGGAGAAATCTCTTCCCCTCAGCCAATGAGCTCAAATCGGCGGCAAACCCAGGCCACGCCGCAGCCGCGGCAAACGCAAACTCGCCCAACGGACTGTCGAGACCATGGCCTTGCATGGCGATCTCATATGCCGGTGCCAACATGCCAGCAGCCGCCCAACTGGCCCCTCGCCCCGGTTGCGCAACGTCACAAATCGAGACATCCGCCCCGCGACGCGACAGAAGCCACGCGCACGACAGACCGATGATACCCGCGCCATCGATATGTACGCGAGGTCCCCGATTTGGAGACGGACAGTCACTTACCATGATGTGTCTTTAGGCGGCCCAGCGAGACCGTTCTAGCCCACTGTGAGCGCGTCAGGCCGACGCAGTCTCCGATATCCGGCTCCAGATGCTGAGGAACTTATCGGCGCCCTTACGGTCCTGGAAAATCAGTTTTTTCTGAATGATATCATCAAACAAGAGCGTTTTTACCATGATGTCCGGCGCTTCTGAGTCGTTTCCCGCATCAACAAAAGATTCTTCACGCCAAACCGCGTAAGCTTCAATTGCATTCGCCAAGGCTTCCTCGTCTCTCGCTTCTGCCAGTTCGAGTTCGACCACAATGTCGTTCATCATCATTCCCACTGCATGCCCCGTTTCCCGGCATCCTGCGCTCCCCACGCACGCACCGGTTCTGCGTTGTGTCTAGGAAGTGATGCAAATCTTGCGCAAAATTGCTAGCGAATAATCCAGCGACGCGATCACGCACCCAGGCTGTGTTGCGATTCATTCTCAATCGTGTTTATTGGCTGCCTCAGTCCTAGAGGATTATTTATGCGCAAGGTTTTACAAGTTTTGGCGGTCTGCCTGGCACTGACCGCTTGTGGCGACAGCAGCGCGCCAGCGAGCGATGCTTCCGGGATTTTGAACGTCTATACAGCGCGCCATTACGATTCTGACCGGCAATTGTACGAGGCCTTTGAAACCCGCACGGGTATTCGCGTCCGGTTCCGGGAGATGTCGAGTTCCGGCCTGATAGAGGCCTTGAAAGCTGAGGGCGAGAATAGCCCCGCAGACGTCGTGATCGCTGCCGACGCCGGCACGCTTTGGCAGTTTCAAGACGCCGGCCTCCTCCAGCCGGTCTCCTCCGACACACTAAACGCGGCAATCCCAGAGAAGTTCCGCGAGCCTGAAGGCTATTGGTTTGGGCTGGCAAAGCGCGCGCGTGTGATTGCCTATGACCCCGACCGCGTCTCGGTGGAGGACATTGGCGAATATGGAAAACTCGCCGAGCCAGCGCTGGAGGGCGAGCTCTGCATGCGGTCAAGTTCGAACATCTACAATCTCTCTCTGATGTCGGAATTGATCGAACGTTGGGGAGAAGATGATGCAGCCGCTTGGGCCGAACGCGTCGTAGGGAACTTCGCGCGCCAGCCCCAAGGTGGTGATACCAGTCAAATCGAATCAATCGCCGCAGGGGAATGCGCGGCCGCTATCGTCAACCATTATTACTGGGTGCGCCTCGCGATGAGCCGGTCCGAAGATCGCCGCGAAATCGCCGACCAAACGGCCCTCGCTTTTCCGGCCACCGGGGAAGGGACCCACGTTAATGTCACGGGAGCTGGTATGGCCGCCCACGCGCCGAACCCAGACGCCGCCATAACCTTTCTTGAATTCCTTACTTCATCCGATGGACAGTCGCTCCTCGTAAGCGAAACCAAAGAGTTTCCGATCGTGGCCAATGTGCCGCTCCCGAGCGGAACCGACCAGCTCCCAGACTTTGTCGAAAGCACACTCGCTCTCACACGGCTCGGTGAGAATCAGGCAACGGCCCAGACCATTTATGACCGCGCCGGCTGGAACTGATTTTTCGCGCGGAGCGCGGGGACATTTGATCTCATATGCAAAACGCGCCTTATCGGCCGGCGTGCTCCTTCCGCTGCTGGCGACGGCGATCATTGCTGCCCCCGTCGTCTCAACCCTCTGGATTGGCCTGATAGAGGGCGGCGGCGCCACCTGGACCCACATCACACAGACATTCTTGTTTCGGTACGTCATTGATACAATGATCGTGCTGTCGACCGTGACAGTCTTAAGCCTTAGCCTTGCTGTGCCGGCCGCCTGGCTGGTGACGCAGTATGAGTTTCCTGGCCGATCCGTTTTTGGCTGGTGCCTCATCTTGCCCCTCGCTGCACCGGGTTATGTCCTGGCCTTCTCCTATGCCGATCTTCTTGGCGTCTCCGGCCCAATTCAAGCGTTCATCCGCGACATGACGGGGCTATCGGCGCGCGACTATTGGTTTCCCAATATCTACTCCCGGATCGGCTGCGGATTTGTGCTGGCCGCATCGCTGTATCCTTATGTTTTTCTCACGGCACGTGCCGCTTTCGCCACGCAGTCGAGCGGCCTCCTAAATGCCGCGCGCTGTCTCGGCGCGTCGCCGACAGGGTGTTTTTGGCGGGTCGCCTTACCGAGTGCCCGCCCTGCCATCCTCGCCGGCCTGTCACTCGCTTTGATGGAATCGGCCGCAGACTTTGGAGCCGCCGATTTTCTTGGCGTCCAAACGCTCACCGTGGGCGTCTTCCGGGCCTGGTCGAGTTTTGCCGATCCCGCGGCTGGGGCCCGATTATCGATCCTGCTCGTTTTCGTCACGGGCTGGCTTCTTTGGGCCGAGCGTCATTTAAGGCGGCGCCAGGGATTTGCGAGCCGCGATGGCGGGTTTGCCACGTCAACCCGAACAGTGCTGCCGCCCACTCAAAGTGCCCTGGCTAGTCTTTTCTGCCTCGCTCTGTTCTCCATTGGATTTGCGATTCCAGTTGCGCATCTGGTTCATCTCGCAATCGATGCGCGAAGTAGTGCCCCCCCCATACTTGATCTTGTCAGAAATACATTTCTGCTCGCCGCCGTTGGGACCGTGGCTGCGCTCGCGATTTGCCTACCGATCGCCCTCGCCGCTCATCGGTCACGCCCTTTGGCGCAATGGATGAGGCTGATTGCATCGAGCGGGTACGCCATTCCGGGCGCGGTGCTCGCCCTTGGGGGCATGTACGCCCTGTCCAATCTCCCCATCTCGTTTTCGGGCTCGCTCGCCCTGGCGATCCTTGTTCTGATTTATGTCAGCCGATTTTCAGCCGCTGGCATTTCTCCTGTGGAGGCTGCCCTTGGCCGTGTACCGCCCTCCGTCAGCCTCGCCGCACGAAGTCTTGGTGCCGGGCCATTCCGGCGCCTCTATGCGGTCGAACTCCCCGTAATTACGCCGGGATTGGCCGTCGCCGCGCTTATTCTGTTCGTTGAGATTCTCAAAGAGTTACCGGCGACGCTGATGCTCCGCCCATTCAATTGGGACACGCTGGCCGTCAAAGCCTACGCCTATGCGTCAGATGAACGACTTGAAGCGGCCGCTTTGCCATCGCTCATGATCACGCTATGCGGGCTGCTGCCTGTTCTTCTTCTTTCTTGGCGGCTGTCCCACTCGGGCAATCCGCGGACGACAAATTGACCAAACACCCCCTCACTCTCTCGGGACTTGTTCGTACCTATGGCGGCACAGATGTTGTCTCAGATGTGAGCCTCGTCCTCGCCCCGGGCGAGGTGACGGCGCTTCTCGGGCCATCGGGTGCGGGCAAGTCGACGCTCCTCCGCCTGCTTGCGGGGCTTGAGCGCCCAGATGCTGGAACGTTGCGCTCAGGCGACACAATTCTGTCCTCCTCCGACACGATGGTGCCGGCCGAAAAGCGCCGGATTGGATTGATTTTCCAGGATTTCGCGCTCTTCCCGCACCTCACAGCCCTTGAGAATGTGAAGTTCGGATTGACGAACCGCCGATCGAATGAAGCATCGCAAACCGCGTCAGACTGGCTAGATCGCGTGGGGCTATCAAAGCGCGCCCACGCCTATCCGCATGAACTCTCGGGCGGTGAGCAACAGCGGGTTGCCATAGCGCGAGCACTCGCCCCAGACCCAGTCGCAATCCTCATGGACGAGCCCTTTTCAGGGCTGGACCCCGCCCTGAGAGACGATGTGCGGGGTCTTGCGCTTCGCCAAATCAGGGAGACAAACATCCCTGCCCTGCTTGTCACCCATGATGCCGACGAGGCGATGCTGTTTGCAGACCAAATCGCCGTCATGCGCGCGGGAAAGATCCGCCAAACTGGCGCGCCAGACGAGGTCTACCGCAGACCGAATGATGCCGAAACAGCCGCCGCGCTTGGCGCGTTCAATCTGATCCGTGGTCAGGTTGACGCCAGCGGGCATGTCTCAACGCCGTTTGGCGAGATAACCCCACATCAACCGGTGATCGGTCCGTCGGTCTTGCTCGGCGTGCGCCCTGAAGGGATTCAACTGTCGACCGCCTCTTCCGTCAAAGCGACCATCAAATCAGTTCGGCGGCAGGGTCCGCTATGGCGCCTCATCATCGCGTCAGGCGGCGTCGAAGCGACCATGGTGTTAAGCACTCAAACGGGCGTAACGATCGGAGATACGGTCGGGGTGGCCCTTGATCCGGATCACACATTCGTGTTGCCGCCGGCCGCCGACATAAGCTGACAAATCCGTCATCAATGCGCCTCTTTCTCGCCAAACAGGCTGCAAAACACTACGGTAATGAGATCGAAGCTTGGGAACACCTGTTATGTATCGTCATCTGATCCGAACATTGGTGGCCATCACGGCCTCCCTCGCCTTCGCAGGGTCGGCATTCGCGCAAGGCCTGATCCGCGATGCCGAAATCGAATCGATTATTCGGGACTTTACAAACCCGATCCTCGAAGTCGCAGGTCTCGTGCCCGAGGATGTGGACCTTTTCATTGTGAATGATCCCAGCCTGAACGCTTTCGTCGCCGGTGGTCAGAACATTTTCCTTCATACCGGGCTGATCATTGAGGCGGATACGCCGGGTCAGCTGAAAGGCGTTATTGCTCACGAAACAGGCCATATTGCCGGTGCCCACGGCGCCCGCCGCGCCCAGGATTTCGCGAAGGCGGCCCGGCCCGGCTACATTTCGATCGGTCTTGGTATTATTGCAATCGCCGCCGGAGCGCCGGAAGCCGGCGCGGCCTTAATCGCAAATGCGCAGCAGCTGACAGCGCTCCAGTTCTTTACTTTTACCCGCGCACAGGAATCATCGGCCGACCAAGCTGCCCTCACCTATCTGGAACGCCTTGGCGAATCGCCGGCTGGCCTCGTCGAATTTTTTGAGGAGTTCCGCTACCAAGAAGTGCTCTCCCAAGCCCGGCGCTTTGAGTATTTCCGCACGCACCCCCTCGCCTCGGATCGGATCCTGGCGCTCAGGCAGCGCGCCGAGGAGACCGGGTTGCTTGAAGTTCCCGCGACAGAGGACGACCTCCGCAAGATGGAAATCCTCCATGCGAAGCTGATTGGGTTTCTTGAGCCGCCAGTCAAAGTCTACCAGCGCTATCCACGCTCCGACACGAGCATGCCGGCCCGTTATGCCCGCGCCCACTCAGCGATCAAAACACTCGATTTTGGTTACGCCTTGGAGGAGACGCAACTTCTTCTCCAGGAAGACCCCGCGAACGCCTATTTCCACGAGCTGCAAGGCTTCATCCTGTTCGAACAGGGCGACATTGAAGGATCAATCGAGCCCTATGCGCGCGCTGTTGAACTCTCGGGCGGCCATCCGCTTATCCTCGTCAGCCATGCCCGCTCGCTGATTACACGCGGCGATCCCGGCGATGTGGAGGCGGGCGAAACCGCTCTGCGTCAAGCCTTACTGCTTGAGCCGAACAATGTTTTCGCCTGGTCGAATCTGGCCGTCGCGCTTGAAAAACAAGGGCGCCGGGCCGAAGCTGAGCTCGCCACGGCCGAGCGGGCTTTCCATGTCGGCGACTATATCGGCGCACAAACCTTCGGCCGGCGGGCAATTGAAGGCTTGCCACGGGGCACGCCGCTGCACCGCCGTGCGTCAGACATTGTCGCGGTCACCGATCCGCGCCTTGAGGAAAACCGCCGCTACTATCGTAATCGATAAGATGTGAACTTGCGGGTCATGGACGGCGCACTGGTAACGCGTCTAAGGCATCCCTCAACACATACCACCTGATTCATTTGGACTATTGGGACGACGTCCCTGGGAGTATTCGCCATGACCCGATCTTTGATACTTGCAATCAGCGCTTTTTCCGTTGCGGCCGCTGCTTGCGGCCAGCAGCAAGCCGTATCTCCGGACCGGGCGGCCACCGAGGAAATCATCCGCAGCTACCTCCTTGAAAACCCGGAAGTCATCGAAGAAGCACTCATCGCTCTCCAGGCACAGCGCAACGCAGAGGAGGCCGAAGCATCCAGGACCGCAATCCTCGACAACCGCACCCAACTGGTAAATCTTGAGACCGATTACGCGCTTGGACCGGAAGACGCCGCAGTCACTGTGGTCGAGTTCTTTGATTATCGGTGCGGACCATGCCGCGCCTCCATGGAGACCGTGAACGCCCTTCCCGAGCGATATGCGGGTCAGGTCCGCGTGGTCTTCAAGGAATTTCCGATCCTGTCGCCCGAGAGCGCGAAAGCGGCGATCGGCGCATTAGCTGCTGGACGGCAAGGAAAGTATGTCGAGATGCACCAAGCGTTGATGCGCTCGCCTTCGGACTTTACCGACGACGACATTGCAGAAATCGCCGAACAGGTCGGTGTCGATATGGATCAGTGGCGCGAAGATATCGAGGACAACGCCCTCATCGATCAGATCGACGCAAACTTTAACCTTGCCCAGACCATCGGGGCGAACGCGACCCCGACCTTCGTCATCGGCGATGAGCTCTTTTCAGGTCTCAACCGAGAAAAGATGGAGCGCTTGATCTCCGACGGGATCGCCCGCTCCGGCTAGGTTAAACGCAAAGATACCATCAAGGCTTGATCGAGGTTTGGCAGAGGCCGAGCCGGACCGCGCGACCGTCTACAAAGCCTTAGATCAGGCCAGCCAGGGGTGATGACGGGTCGGCATATCTTTTTTTGCCCATTCGTCCGGCAAGATAGGCTTCCCGTCCCGCAATGACCGCATGTTTCATGGCACGGGCCATACCGATTGGGTCCTTCGCTTCCGCGATAGCTGTATTCATCAGCACGCCATCGCAGCCAAGCTCCATCGCAATCGCGGCATCCGACGCGGTACCAACCCCCGCATCAACAATGACGGGCACACGCGATTGCTCTACAATCAGCCGAATATTCACGGGGTTCTGTATGCCAAGCCCTGAGCCGATCAGGCTCCCAAGCGGCATGATGGCGCAACACCCAATCTCTTCCAGTTTCCGAGCAAATACAGGGTCATCCGAGCAGTACACCATCACCTCGAACCCGTCGCTAATGAGCGCTTCGGCGGCCTTCAGGGTCTCGGCCATGTCGGGGTAAAGCGTTTTCTGATCCGCGAGGACTTCGAGTTTGACAAGCTCCCACCCCCCGGCCTCCCGCGCGAGTTGCAAGGTGCGGACAGCATCATCGGCGGTGAAACAACCGGCCGTGTTCGGCAGATATGTATACTGCTCTGGAGACACATGATCGGTCAGCCGGTCCTCCTCGGGGTTTGATAAGTTCACGCGGCGCAGCGCGACTGTCACCATGTCAACACCGGCCGCCTCAGCCGCCTCGGCATTCTGCGCGTAGGAGGCATACTTGCCTGTTCCGATAATTAAGCGCGACTGGAACGTCCGCCCGGCAACGATCAATTCATCGGTCATAGCCGCGATCTCCTAACCCCCACCCACAAACTGGACGACTTCCAGCTGGTCGCCGTCGGCTAAAACAACCGCGCCATGTTGCGACTTAGGTACAATTTCGCGGTTTCGTTCGATCGCAATCCCGCGAGGGTCTGGGCCGAGCGTCAAGACAAGGTCCGATAGAGTCGTCCCGGGAGGGACGTCCCTCGGCTCTCCGTTCAAAATAATCCGCATTCTGTCCTATCCAGTCAGATTGGCAGGCTTGCCTTCCAAGCCGTTACAGAGCAAGACATGCCGATCATGTCAAAGCCGATATATGTTCTAAACGGCCCCAATCTAAATCTCCTCGGAGCCCGGGAACCGGAAATCTATGGCTCGGAAACCCTGGGCGAGATCGAACAGCGGGTTCGCACGGCGGCCACCGGTGTCGACGTCGAGTTTCGTCAGTCAAACCATGAAGGCGAACTTGTGGATTGGATCCAGGAAGCCTCCACCAAAGGCCGCGCCATCATATTGAATGCAGCGGCGTACACCCATACATCGGTGGCATTGCGCGACGCGCTAACCGCCTGCGATTGTCCTGTTTTTGAGGTGCACTTGTCGAACCCCGCCGCGCGCGAGTCTTTTCGCCGCCGCAATCATATCGCCCCTGTCGCGCTTGGGTCGATTGCGGGACTCGGCGCATATGGATACGAGCTGGCCGTTCTGGCCGTACTGGAATTGACCGAGGGAGCGACGCGTCAATCATGAGTAATGGGAAATCAAAACTCGATGCGGGGCTCGTGCGCGAGCTTGCAGCAATTCTGCGAGAAGCCGATTTAAGCGAGATCGAGGTCGAGCATGATGGTTTGCGTGTCCGCGTCTCCAAACCGGCCGCTGCACCTATCGCCACCTTTGCCCAACCGGCGCCCGTGGCGACGATGCCGGCCTCTGCGGCCGCCATTGCCGCCCCAACAGGGATGAACACGGAAACGGATATCCCGAAATCAGACACCACCGTCGCACCGGCAAATGCTGTCACCGCGCCTATGGTTGGCACCGTTTATCTGTCGCCTGAGCCGGGGTCAGCTGCCTTTGTGAAAGTCGGCGATACCGTCGCCAAGGGCGACACCCTGATGCTCGTCGAAGCCATGAAGACATTTAACCCCGTCGATGCGCCGCGCGCTGGAAAGATCAAATCGATCCTCGTCGAGGACGGTCAACCGGTGGAATATGGCGAAGCTCTCATCGTTGTCGAATAGGCGATACGCATGATCGAAAAGGTCCTGATTGCAAACCGGGGCGAAATTGCCCTGCGCATTCACCGCGCTTGTAAAGAGATGGGGCTCGCGACTGTTGTCGTGCACTCTGAAGCCGACCGCGATTCCATGGCGGTTCGGCTTGCCGATGAAAGCGTCTGCATCGGACCGCCGCCGTCGGCGCAGTCTTATCTGAAGAAATCGGCCATACTCACGGCTGCCGAGT
>JBCAWP010000069.1:0-10958 GCA_038534535.1 Pseudomonadota bacterium | reverse complement strand
GTTGAAAGTGACGAGAGCGACGGCACCTTTGCCAAGCTCTCGCCGACCTGTGCGATCGTCACGAATATCGATCCGGAACATATGGACCATTATGGCTCGATGGACGCTTTGCGCGGCGCATTCGATACTTTTGTCGAAAACCTTCCATTCTACGGATTTGCTGTTTTGTGTACGGATCACCCAGAGGTTCAAGCCCTCGCCGCACGGATTGTGGACCGTCGACGGATCACCTATGGCTTCAATCTCCAGGCCGATGTCCGCGCGACCAATCTGCGAACGGATCTTTCAGGAGCGCAGTTCGATGTCGCGCTTCGCCGTCCTGGGTCCGCCGTGCCCAGACTGATTGAGGGCTTTCACTTGCCTATGGCTGGTGATCACAATGTTCAAAACGCTCTCGCGGCAGTTACCGTCGCTATGGAGCTCGGCGCGACAGACGAGCAATTAAAGTCTAGCCTCGCTGGCTTTGGCGGGGTGAAGCGTCGTTTCACTTCTGTTGGGGAATGGGTCCCGGCTTCCGGGCAACCGCCGATCCGCATCATCGACGATTATGGCCATCACCCGGTAGAGATCGAAGCGGTGCTAAAAGCGGCCCGCGCGATGGTCGGGGAGGGGCAGCTCATCGCGATCGCCCAGCCGCATCGCTATACGCGCCTCCGGGACCTCTTTGAGGATTTCTCGACTTGTTTTGACGCGGCAGACCTTGTGTTCATTCCGCCCGTCTATGCTGCCGGCGAAGCTCCGATCGACGGTATCAGCCATGAATCGCTGGTGCGGTCGATTGCCGGCCATGGCCATCGCGGCGCCCAAGTCCTGTCGTCGCTGGATGAGTTACCGAGCGTGATACGAGCGCAGGCCAAGCCTGCCGGGATGGTTGTTTGCCTCGGCGCCGGGGATATCACAGCCCATGCCAATGCCCTCGTCGACCAGTTGAACGGCTAACCACCTCGTCTAGCCGAGCGCCTCGCGGCTAATAAAAACGGCTGGGCTTAGAGTTCGCCGGTCAGCTCCAATTCGACCGGACCGGTCATCAGCACCCGGTCCGTCTCTTCCTGCCAATGAACATCCAACTCCCCGCCGTCGAGCAGCAGTTTTGCCCGGCGCTCGGTCTTGCCGGCTCTGGCCGCGCAGACGAGCGCTGCGCAAGCGCCGGTCCCGCAGGCGAGGGTGAGGCCGGCCCCCCTCTCCCAAACACGCAGGCGGATGGTCTGGCGATCGATGATTTGGGCAAAACCAACATTCGCGCCTTCTGGGAACAGTGGGTGCCACTCCACAAGCGGCCCAATCTTGAGAATATCGTAGGCGTCGACATCCTCAACAAAGAACACCGCATGGGGATTGCCCATCGAGACGACGGCGGGACGAGCGAGTATCGGATCGTCAATCGGGCCAATCTTGATGTCGACCCCGCGCACATCCATTGCCTCGGCGAGGGGAATATCGGTCCAGCCGAGGAGCGGCGAGCCCATATCGACGGTGATTTGACCCGGCTGCTCGGCCCGGCGCGCCTTTAGAATGTCTGCGCGGGTCTGGATCTTCACCTCGGGCTTACCGGTTTCGTCAATGAGCAGTTCGCCGACACAGCGCGTAACATTGCCACACGCCGACACCTCATCGCCGGACGCATTCCAGATGCGCATGAAGACGTCCTTGTCGATGGCGCGCTCTAGAGCAATCACCTGGTCGGACTTCGTGTCAGCTGCGATCTGACGCACTTGATCAGCCGTCGGCGCGAAGGGCGTCGAGCGGGCATCAAAGATCATAAAGGCGTTTCCCGCCCCGTTCATCTTCCAGAATTTCATCTGCGGCTATGTAATGGCTTTCCGGCGCCTTGGGAATGGCTAGCCTGCGCGTGCCGGAAAACCGGCCGGATCCGGCAGGCCAGGCGATGAAAGGCAAATCGCCTTGAACCGTTCTCCCATTTCGGATGGAGCAACCAGGCGCTGTGCCCCCACAAAAAGGTCGTCCGCTTTGTCTGGCGCCGCGCGGATCAGGCGGTCAAGGCGGGTTTGAAGGCCGAGCGCCCCAAGAAAGGCCCCTTGCGGGACCGGTCCTGCAACCGACAGTCCCGCCGTCATGGCCAGGCGCTTTAGGCGGCCGAAGTCGACATCAACCGTGAGATCTGCCTCGCCGGGGGCCGCGAAGGGGGCCACCTGTTTGCCGGCTTTGTAGGCCCGCAGTGTATCGCTTGGAGCGGCGTCCATCGGCCCATAGTCGACGAAGAGCCCTCTCATCAACGTCCCTCTTTTTGAATGCGCTGCTAAGGCATCAACCAGTGTATTGAGGCCCGGCTGGACCTCCGCCAGGGGCGCAGACGGTGAGGCGTTCAGATCGTGCGGCGCCGTCAACGCATCGCTCGCATCGAGCCCGAGGGTGAGCGTGCCTTCGCGCCCCAATCCGACGAGGCGTTCACGCCAATGGTCGCCATCGTACGCGAATTGGCGTGCCGGCAAGCAATCCAGGAATTCATTGGCGACAATAATCGTCGGCATGTCTGGCAGGCACTCCGGCCCGTCGAGAAAAACGGGTGATGCGTGTGCAAGGGTCTCTGATTGGATTGCACGCAGGGCCGGGCTCGCTTCGACGAGGTGTAACCGCAAGGCCTCGCCGGCTGGCGTATGGTTCAAGATACGGAGGGCGTCCGACATCAGGCGTGCGCGGCCGGGGCCATACTCGACCAGGGCGAAAGGGGCAGGCGTTCCCATGGATTGCCATTCATGGGCGACCCAGGCGCCGATCAGTTCCCCAAACATCTGGCTGAGCTCCGGCGCCGTTGTGAAGTCGGACCCCAGGCCCGGACGTGTCGCATAATACCCATCGACGGGATCGTGCAGGCAGATCTGCATGAACAGCGACATCGGGATCGGGCCGTCGAGCCTGATCTGCCTGATGAGGCGGTCCTTGAGCCGATTGCCCAATTCGGCCTTAACCAGCTGCCGTGGAGGGACGAGACTTCATGGCATTCCAGATCAGCCAGCCGCCGGCGAGCCACATGGGTAGTGAGAGCAGCATACCCATGGTAATGCCGCCGGGAAGGAAGCCGATATGGGCATCGGGCTGGCGGAAATTCTCCGCAAGTGTCCGTCCGAGGCCATACATGATCAGGAAAAGACCGGTCGCAAGGCCAGGGCGGGACAGAAGGCGAAACCGGAATGCCAACACGCCGAGGATGACGGCAGGAATTAAGCCCTCAAAAATGCCTTCATAGATTTGGCTTGGATGGCGGGGTAACTCTGTGCCGGCATAAACCCACATTTTTTCAACGGGGTCCCAGGCGGCCGGCGGCCCCGACGCATTTGGCGCGATGCCTTCCGGGAAAATCATGCCGAGCGAACTTTCGGTATGGCGCCCGTAGAGTTCGGCATTGATGAAGTTTCCGAGCACACGAACCGTGAAGATCGGGATCGGCGCGAGCATCGCGCCAAGGTCCGCGAAGTTAAGGAGCGGAATGTTTCGTGCCCGCGCCAGAAGGAATATAACAAGGCTGACTCCGATAAATCCGCCATGGAAAGCCAGTCCGCCATCCCAGACGCGGATTATGCTCAAGGGGTCATTGATGAGCACATCGGGTTCGAACGGGACTTGGTAGAACAGAACGTATCCCACGCGCCCACCGAGGATGATCCCGATCAGAGCCCAAACGAAGGCGTCGTCGATATCTTCCTGCGTCACCGGCGGCGCGATGCCACCATACAAGGCCGGGCGCTTAATGAGCTGCCCGATATACCAGAACCCCGCAAACAGGCCGATAATGTAGGACATGGCGTACCAGCGGATGGGGACTGGGCCGAACCCTATCCCCAGGAACTCGAATTCCGGAATTGGCAGTGTGAAAACGTAAGGGCTCAACTCTGGAAAGGCGAGCGCAGTGAGGGCAAGCATGGTGAAAGCCTTTTCCTTTAGGACGTCATCACCCATCTGTTAGAACAAGCAGGCGAAAGCCGCGTGAAGGAGTAGCCGCATGGCGAAGCAGAATCCACTACTTGATGACATTGCCGGTTTGATGACGGGCGCCATGGGCGCTGCGCGTTCGGCCGGAGAAGAAGCCAAGACACTAATGAACAGTCAGATGGCACGTTTCGTGGCCGATATGGACCTTGCCAGTCGTGAGGAGATTGATGCGCTTAAGGCCATGCTCCGAGGCGCGATCGACCGGATCGACGTGCTCGAACAAGAAATCGCGGCGCTGAAATCGAAGGACTAATCTCTCGGCTGAGATGGAACAGACAACGGGACACGCGTGCTCTTAAAGCTCATCATCTGGCTCGTTATCTTATTTTTGCTGCTCCTCATCCTCGGGAGATGGGGCCGGCGCGGTGGAGGGTGGTGGCGACGACGGGGGCCGCGGGGTCATCCGGGCCCAGGAGATCCAGGGGCCGCGCATGAACTGACCCGCGATGTCATCGAACGCGTGAGTGGAGGCCCTGATGGGCCCGAACAAGACGCGCCGCCTGGCGATAAACACTCTGAGCCCGCAAAAACGGAAAACGCTCCGCGGACTTAGGGATTCAACCCTAAGTCGGTTGTGGATTCGCGCTCGCCGCTCTTTCCTCGACGTATGGGTGCGTTGGTCGGGGCGCAGCCCGATCCATCGGGCGGCGATCATATTATTATCGGACTGGATGCCGCCAAGCGCGCGGCCAATCAGTTACCTGACCGGGCACCGCATTTGTCCTGCCGGGACGGTTTCACGAGGGCGAGCGCCTTTTGGTTTATCGGCATCTTGGGGCCGTTTGCTGGCCTCGTTCTGAGCGCGTCGGTCCAGACTTTCGTTTGGATCCTGGGCCTGTCCCTGATCTTTTTGCTGGTGTCGTATCGGACCGTTCTGGTGTTTCTCGGACGGCTCCGCCCGGCGACACCCGTGCCGGAAGGTGCGAATGACTGGCCGATATATACGATCCTTGTGCCGCTCTATCGCGAGGCGGCGTCTGTTCCGGCGCTCGTCAACGCCATTCGGTCATTCGATTATCCAATTGACCGTCTCGACGTGATTTTTCTGACCGAGCGGGACGATGTGGGCACACGCACCGCACTCATGTCGCAGGATTTGTTGCCAGGGACGCGTATTCTCGATCTCCCGAACGGCACGCCCCGCACCAAACCACGCGCCCTCAATGTCGGGCTGGCCTATGCCCGCGGCGAGTTTGTGACCGTTTATGATGCCGAAGACAGGCCGCACCCAAAGCAATTGGTGGCGGCCATCGCCGCGCTTTCCGGGGACGCAAACAAAGATTTGGCCTGCGTGCAGGCACCGTTGCGCGCGCACAATATCTCTGAGGGTTGGATCACGGCGCATTGGGGATTGGAGTATGATATCCAATTCGGCTTGGTATTGCCGGCCCTCGCGGCCGCTCGTTTACCCATGGCGCTTGGCGGGACCAGCAATCACTTCAGGACGTCGGCTCTACGCGCGGCGGGGGCCTGGGATGCTTGGAATGTCACGGAAGATGCCGATCTCGGCTTGAGGCTAGCGCGGTTTGGCTGGCGCACGGGCGTGATTGCGCCCCCAACGCTCGAAGAGGCCCCGGAGTCGTTTGCAATTTGGACCGCGCAACGCTCCCGTTGGATCAAAGGCTATATGCAGACCTTCGGCGGGCTCATGCGCACCCCTATAGCCAGCATGCGGAGGCTCGGGTGGCGCGGGGCCGCCTCGACACTGCTTTTACTCGGCGGTGCGATTGCCTCGGCCTTTGCCCATGGACCATTGGCCCTGTGGTGCCTCATTTGCCTTTTGATGCCCGGCATGGGGCTCGGCCCGTTCAGCCTCGCTGTTCTTCTTCTCGGCTATGGGTCGACAGCGCTTGCCGCCGCACTAGCGCCGCGGGCGCGCGGCGTCCGCAGACTAAAGCTCTTGCTCACGCTCCCGCTTTATTGGCCGCTCCTGTCGATTGCGGCAGTGCGAGCCCTTTATGAACTGATCGCGGCTCCCCATTATTGGGCGAAGACCCCCCATGGTCTCACAGTTCATCGCCCGGCCGAAAGTCTTTCGGCCTTCATCTAGGGGGCTTCCTGTTTGGATCTCGCCTTCACGCTTGCGGGCCTAGCAGCCGTGCTGGGTATTGCCGTCCTGTCCAATTGGCAGGCCGGGCGAGAGTGGAATGGCCTCCGCCCGCGGATCATCCCCTGGAAATTTGTGCTGATCTTGAGCGGCTTCCTCGCGATTGTTCTGATCGTCCACGTCGTCAATCTGCTTGGAGTTGAAACCGGCCCAGACCAGAGCCCGTTTAGTCGGATCGGCCGATAAGCTTCAACTCGTCAGGTCCGCGACCCTGTGGTACGATTTCTCTTGGGGAAACCATTAGGGAGACGTTGAAATGGCCACACCACAAGAACTCATGGAGATCGGTCAGAAGCTGGTCGATTATTGTAATGCAGGGCAAGAGGCGGAATGCCTTAACCAGCTTTACTCGGAAGAAGCCGTCTCGGTTGAAGCGATGCCGATGCCCGGCCAGACGTCGGCCGAAGCACCCGGTCTCGAAGCGATCCGCGGCAAGCACGATTGGTGGAACGGAGCCCATGAGATTCATTCCAGCAAAGCGGAAGGTCCATATGTCCACGGCGATGATCGCTTTTCCGTCATCTTCGATATGGATGTGACCAATCGCGAGAGCGGTGAACGGACCCAGATGCGCGACATTGGCACCTATTTCGTCAACGACGCGGGCAAGATCGTCCGCGAGGAATTTGCCTATCCGATTGAGGGCGGTTGACCGCCGCCACAAACGAGCACCTTAGGCGAGGGGTTGAACGGCTGCGGGCTCCGCGGTTGGCGGTTCGACACCTCGCCGTCTAGCCGACGCGATTTCGGCGTTCCGGTATATCGACCCGAACAGCGTTTCAAAAGTCCGATCCCAGCCGAAACGCGCCATGACGTGGGCTCTGCCAGCGGCGCCGACCTTGGCGGTTTCGCCAGATGACCAAAGGCGGACAATGAGGTCGCACATCTCTTGGGGGTCATCCTGCGCGCCGAGGAACCCGGTTCCGGCCGGAACACGGTCCGGCATGGCGCCCGCTTTCACGCCGATGATTGGAAGTCCCGCAGCCTGCGCCTCTATAATCGAGATCCCAAATGTCTCATGAGCCATCGCGGAGACATACATATCGGCTGAAGCGAGGTAACGGGCGAGGTCTTCGCGCCGTGAGACAAATCCCGGCATATGAATCGACAGTCCTTCGCTGCGGACGCGCTCGGCGATGGTCTCTGTCAGGTTTCCTTTGCCCAAGAGTACGAGCACGGCGCGCATGCTCTCTGGTAGACGTGCAAATGCCTCGACAACGACATCGGCCTGTTTCTCGCCATCGAGCCGGCCCGCATAGACCAAAACGGGGCGGTCGGGCGTCGCGCCGAGTTCGGCTCTGAGCGTATCGTCACGCGCGGCTGGCGAAAATACAGATGTATCGACCCCAAGAGGCAATTGGCCGACAGGTCCGTCGATCAGTGCAGATAAACGCGAGGCCATATCAGCGTTCAGGGCGTAAAGCCCATCGAAGCGGCTATAGAGCCGTGCAGCATAAGTATAGCCCGCTTTGCGGAGCGGCACCGCGGCCCAGGCACCAATCCTGCGCCTCACCGGCGCGTCGAGATAAACCGTGGGAAAGTCCGTGCGATAGCCGGCGACAAGTACGGTCGATGGCCGTTCACGGCGATAAGAGAGTGCTGCCCACGGTAAATTGTAGGCGTCGAGACATTCTACCGAAGCGGGCCGAAAATTGCGCAAGGCCCTGATCACAGCATTCGAGCGAAGGAGCAATTTGTACTCAGGACTGCCAGGCACCTGCGGCGATTTTATTTCAACAATCGAATGGCGTCCCTTATCAATGACACGATCAATATCGCCTGGAACGATAAGAACATGCCGGTGCGGCGTGTTCTCGGTCAGCCAGCGGCGCTTTTCCGTGAGATATGTGCGAATCCCGCCACCCGTCGCAGCATAGGATTGGGTGACGTCGCAAAGAACCTTGGGAATGTCCGTCAATCAAAGCCCCTAACTGCGACGCTCGGCGGAGCTATACTAATTAGAATGATTTTGCGACCGTTTCGTTTCATTGCCGTAATCTAACTGCAGCTGTCGCAAAATCGTCGCGAACTCGACATGCAGTTGTTACCGAGCGTGCCCATAGCGGCGATCAAGATAGTATGGACCCACTCTGGAGAGCGCCATGGCTCGGGAGTTGCGCGTTGCCCTGTTTTCAGGGAACTACAATTACCACAAAGACGGAGCCAACAAGGCTTTGAACCGGCTTGTGGGTTTCCTGGAGTCCAAGGGTGTAAACGTCCTCGTTTTTTCTCCAACATCTTCGGCGCCGGCGTTTGAACATACTGGAACACTTGTTTCCGTTCCTTCCGTCCCCGTGCCGGGGCGCGGCGAATATCGCTTGGGCTTGCCCTTGTCGCGCCGGACGCGCGCAGATCTTGCAGCATTTGAGCCTGATATCGTGCATTTGTCGGCACCGGACTGGCTAGGTCATTCGGCCCTGAGTTGGGCAGAAGCAAGTGGCCGGCCGGCTGTCGCATCATTCCATACGCGCTTTGACACTTATCTTGAGCATTATGGCCTCGGCTGGCTTGGCAGCGCGTGTCGTGCACGCATGGCGGGGTTTTACCGGCGTTGTGACAAGGTGCTCGTTCCGAGCCCTTCAATGGCTACAATACTGGCCGAGCAGAAAATCGTTCGAGACAATGTCGGCACATGGAGCCGCGGCATCGAACGGGATCGGTTTTCACCCAGCTTTTACAGCCGGGATTGGCGGCGGGAGCAGGGCATCGCAGATGATGATGTGTTGGTGACGTTTGTCGGCCGCTTGGTGAAAGAAAAGAATCTCGGCGTCTTTGCTGACATGATCGATCGACTTGAGGTGTCATCTCCCAAAGTGCGGGCCATGCTCGTGGGCGACGGACCCGAATTCAACGCCATGGGACGACGGCTTCCGAACGCCGTTTTGATGGGTCACCTGCTTGGCGACGACCTCGCGCAGGCTTACGCATCGAGCGACATCTTTGTAAATCCAAGCGAAACTGAGACGTTTGGGAATGTCACGCTCGAAGCCATGGCCAGCGGAACGGTTCCGGTCTGCGTCGATGCGACGGGAAGCGCAGATCTGATTGACCACGGCCATAATGGTCTGTTGGTCAACGGCCCAGACCCTGACGCGCTGGCGGCGGCGGTCGAGGGGCTCGCCAATGAGCCCGAATGGCGGGGTCAACTTGCCGCGCAAGCGCTGGAAGCCAGTGCACCATATTCCTGGGATGCGGTGCTTCAAAACGTGCTCGATTGCTATCTGGATATCTTGGGCCGGTCCGTCGGAAGCGAAACTGCCACGCCGCTCCTCGCCGCGTGACTGGGGCTCAAAAGCGGTGGTTTTGGGTGCGACCCGCGCTCGCCATCGCCGTGTCCATCTATCTCGTTTACCGTCTCACGGAAATTGGGTGGGGCGATGTCTTGGCTGCTCTGCCATCCTCGCCGATTTTCTACTTGATAACGCCGATCAGCTTCATGGTGCTGCCGCTAATCGAACGTATCGTATATCGCCGTCTTTTGCCGGACGCGCGATCAGCAACCGTGGGTCTCTTCGCACGCAAGAAAGTTTTGAACGAAGCGCTCCTCGCTTACTCGGGTGAGGCCTATCTCTATGAGCGCTTGACCGCTGGGGGTACGGACAAATCCCGCGTTCTCCATGCGGTGAAGGACAATGGGATTATCTCGGCGCTTGTCGGCCTTATGGTGACAATAATCCTGATTGGTGCGCTGATCTTGGTCGGACGGAGCGATGCTGTCACCGCCGTCTTTGAAGCCGCCCCCGTCGCTGCCATCGGCTTTGGTGTGATCGTCCTGGTCTTTGTGGTTGGCTTCGGTCTTTTTTTTCGGCGGATTAGCCAACTCAACCTGCCAGACTTCGCCGCGATTACAGGGCTGCACACGGCAAAGATTACTCTGGTGCTGGGCCTTCAAGTTCTCCAATGGACGGTGGCACTGCCAGGTGAGCCTTGGCGAACTTGGCTTCTATTCCTCGCTGTCCAGATGCTCGTAAAGCGTCTTCCGTTCGTGCCAAATGCCGATCTTGTCTTTTTGGGGGTTGGGCTTGGCGTTGCCGGCTTTTCGCACCACGGTGCCGACGCGCTGTCAGGTGTCCTTGTTGCGTCGGCCGCTGCCATACAAGTGATGCATTTAATCGTTTTTCTGGCGACTCGGGAAAGAGCCGTTCAATGCGCTTGAAGACGTATCAGCTCTATATTCTGAAAGTCATGACACCCATCCTCGTGGGCACTGTCGTGCTCGCGATCGGCGTCTTTCTCCTGGAACGCCTTCTCAAGGTGTTTGAGGTTGTGTCGGCTTCTGGGGAGGCGGCGGCGCCGGCTGCGCGGATGCTGTTTGATCTTGTGCCTTATGCGCTCTCCCTTGCGTTGCCCGTCGGGCTGTTTCTCGCCGTGCTCCTGACTGTTGATCGTCTCAGTCGATCTGGCGAACTTGCCGCAATGTCCGGAGCGGGCATTTCCCTCGCGGCTGTTCTGGTGCCGATGTTGCAGGTCGCTGGCGGCCTTTCTGTGCTGACGCTTCTGAATGACGGGTATCTTCAGCCCCTTGGGCGATATGACTATCGCGCGACGATCCACCGTCTCGAACAGACGACGTTTGAAGCGGCTTTTCAGGAGGGAAAATTTGCCGGCATCGGCTCGCGTGTTTTCTGGACTGAGGATCGCGGAAGCGGCGATCGGCTCGGTCAGGTCTTTATCCTGGAGGGCGACCAACGCGAGGAGGCTTCGCGTCTCACAACGGCGCCCGCCGGCCGGATTTCAGAAGGGGTGAGCGTCAACGAAACGCGTTTGACCCTGTTCGGCGGCGAAGGGGTGATCATCTCACCAGACAATGAGATTGTCGAACGCCTCCAATTCGACCGCGCGGACTGGTTCGTTTCCGGCGAAGTTTTGTCCTATCGCCCGCGCGGGGAAGATGCGCGTGAAT
>JBCAWP010000068.1:0-10961 GCA_038534535.1 Pseudomonadota bacterium | reverse complement strand
TCGAGGGTGCGCAGGCGGTGCAGATGCGCGCGGACGGGCTCTGAATAGGCGCCGAGGTCAATCTCCCCGGTGATGATCTCGTGATAGGCCTGCACATAGGCGGGCAACACGGTCGACAGGAACTCCCGCGGGGTCATTTTGCCGATGGTCGGTTTGCGGAAGGCGACGATCAGATTGCCCTTGCCTGATCGGTCGTGGATGAACCGGACATGTCCAAGCAGATCGTCAAAGGCGCTTCCACCGAGCCGGGCTTCGTATTCAGACCATTGCCGGGAATGCTGGTCAGCCTCTTCGACCGTAAAACCAGAGCGTTCCAAGAGTTCGGTTTTGACGATGTCATGGGCGGCCGGTTGCTTGCCGCGCGTATTTAAGACCCGAAAGACCCGGTAGCCCTTGTCGCGGTCGCTGACATTTACCCGGACGACAGCGCAGCGCTCCGCGACCGTATGAAACAGCATACGGCGCGTCTCAAGGTCGAGCGGTTCCAATTCGCGCAGGAAGATTGCCGCGGTGCGCGTCATCCGTCTTTGGCTATCGCTTTCGCCAGGCTCATCGAGGGTTTGGCGGGTCGAACCGGGTTCCTGGATCGTCGCACGGAAAAACGGTCCATCGACGTGGTTGAGGCTGAGACGCCATTTCGCCTCTTCGCCGAGCATCGGCCGGCCCCGGTCGCTGATCAGCATGTCGATCTTCTCGGCTTCGGCGGGGTCTTCCTCCAAATCGCGCAAGACAGATAGAAGGATCGTCAGCGTCGTCAGCCGCTGCTGGCCGTCGACGATTTCGCAGCTCGTGCCATCTTCCTTGCGGACGGTCACAATCGCCCCGATGAAGTGCATATCATTATTATCTGCAGCATCCCGCAGATCGCTAAAAAGCTCTGTGACCTCATCATCGGTCCAGGAATATGAGCGCTGATAGGGCGGCATAGATAATTCTTCGCCCGGGGCGAAAAGCGCGCTGATCGTCGTTTCTCTGGACGTGATACCGTTGTTCATATTCTGGTAACCTTAAAAGACCCGTCTAGCCCTTCAGGCAAGGACCATCAACGCGGGCATCTGCGGATGTGTCCGATGACAAAATAGGTGTGACACTTTGACAACGATCGCCTGAAGCGTGCGGCAGTGCGGCGATCAAATTGAGGCAAAAATATGAGGTGGGTAAGTTTTGAATATGAAGGTCAGGAGCAATGCGGTGTGATATTGGATACCGATATTGCAGTGCTCGGGCCTGAAAAACTGGAGTATTGGCTCGCGCGCCGAGCGGATGCGGAGGATCGCCTTAGGACGGCAAGCCGCGTGCCCCGATCGGTGGTCCGCCTCGTCCAGCCCATTCTCCGGCCTGGCAAGATTTTGGGGATTGGTCTGAACTATAAAGACCATGCGGCGGAGACGGGCCGTGAGCCGCCCAAGGTGCAAACCTGGTTTGTAAAACAAGCCACCGCGGCAAACGCGCCCTACGGCACCGCGGACCTACCGGCGGTTTCAGACAAGCTTGACTATGAGGCCGAGTTTGTCGTCGTGATTGGTCGTAAGGGACGCCATGTCCCAGCCGACCGGGCGATGGAGATCGTGGCGGGCTTTTGTTGCGGGTGTGACTATTCCGTTCGGGATTGGCAGCGAGCGACCCCCACCATGAATATGGGCAAAGGGTTTGACACGCACGCCCCTTTTGGCCCGTGGATCGTGTCACCCGACGAAATCGGCCCCATCGAAGACCTCGGTGTGCGATGCTTCGTAAATGGCGAGAAACGGCAGGAGGGGCGCGCGGGTGATATGATTTTCGGCGTCGCCGACCAGATTGCACATCTCACCCAAGCCTTCACGCTCGAGCCGGGGGATCTCCTCTTTACCGGGACACCCGCAGGCGTTGGCGCCGCGGCAGACCCGCCGAACTTTCTCAAGATCGGTGATACGGTCCGTGTAGAGATCGACCGTATTGGGCACATCCAGCACGAGATTGTTGCGGGTGCCTCTGAGATGATTATCGGTTAGGGCAAAACGGATGACGGGCCGCGCGATTTTCATTGGGGTGCTGTTGATTCTGCTGGCGGCTCTTTTGGGCGGGGTGATCGGCATGAGCCTGACGGCTGGCCGAGGGGGGCCACTCGGCACGGCTGGCGGCGCAGCCCCGGACCCAGCCCCAACCATCCGCCCCCAAGACTTTGCGCTCTTGCCATGCCCCGTCGAAACGCGACGGGCGTTTTGCGCGATTGTGGCCGCTGGCGGCAAACGCCTCCTCATCGGCGCGCCCGCTGGGATCGGCCCCGGCCAGCTCGCAGGCGAGACCCAAGACCCCGATGCGGTGATCTTGCCGGTCTTGTCGGCCGACTGGCTAGAGGGGCTCGACGAGATTCGCCACCGGACCTGGCTTAATGGCCGCCGCCGTGCCCTGACGGTTTCCGGTCCGGACGGCTTGGCCTCGATCGTCGATGGACTGAATGCGGCCTATACGGTGCCAGATGCGATCGCTTATGTTGCGGCCGACAGTCAGATCGAATTCGATGCGGCGCTGCTCGCGGCCGTCGAAACCGCGCCTGGCGGTACGCTCTTCGACACGGGCGATTTAACCGTCACGGCGCGTGCGGGCGCACCGCAGACGCTGCAGCTTGTCATCTCCTATGGTGGGCGAAGCATTCTGTTGATCCCGTGCGGCACGGAACGGCTCACCAACGTGCCGAATATGGAAAATATTGACGATGCGGTCATCTGTGAGACCGTGACGCGCGACGCCTCAATCCCCGTCTCGACGTGGCCGGTCACGTTTCCGCTCTTCTTCAATGGGCCGTAGGCTGGATTGACTGTTTGATATGTGAACGGGGATCCCGCTGCCCCGCGAGATCCCCGTTGTGCCCCACACCCCTATGGCTCACGGAAGAGCCATGGCTCGATTTCGGCATAAGTCGTGCACGGATTACAGCCAGAGCAGAGTAGATAAGTCAAAGCGATCGCTTGACCGTCACCGAGAATCCACGCCTCGCGTGGCTTTTATGCAACGTGAGCGGCATCTTTAAGGTAGGGTTCACGCGATCGCTGATATTCGAGGGTTTCGTTAACACTTCCTGCCGTATCATTAACTATATCGGGTCGACGGCGAGCTGGGCATTATACGCATGACGGTCTTTTTGTTCATAGTTTACATGGCCTTGGGCGGCGGCGCCGGGTGGGCTTTGTCGACCTATGCGGGCCAATCCTTACCAATTTCGGTCCTTGGGGGCGTCGCAACCACGCTCGTCCTCGGCCAAATTCATCTTTTCGCCCGCAGCCCGCGTGCCCGCCTCGATGAGAGTGAGGCCCGCCTTGGCAAGATCGAAAAAGAGCATGTCGACGTCGATCGCCGTATGAACGTGGTGGAAGCGCGGACGGACGCGGTTGAGACCACCGTCAAGCATGAGTTGACTGAACGCCGCGATGCGCTCGTGAGTGAGATGCGGCAGCTTGAAGGCCTGATCGATCGCTTGAGCCGTAATTTCGAAACGCGCTTGTCGGAAACCGAAACCGGGATTGTCCGCCCGCAGGAAGATGCGACGTTGCGCGCTGTGAAGGGCGCGCTGATGGACGGGCGTGTTGATCTTCACCTACAGCCAGTCGTCTCGCTTCCCCAGCGACGCGTCGCTTTTTACGAGGGGTTCACACGCCTGCGCGACCCCGACGGCTCGTTGATCTTGCCTGCCAGCTTCCTTGATGCGGCACGGCGCGCCAATCTCATGGGCGTCATCGATAATATGACCCTGTTCCGCTGTGTGCAGATTGTTCGCCGCCTCGCCGAGCGCGATCGCCGTGTCGGGGTGTTTTGCAATATCTCAACGTCCTCACTTGAGGATGATCAGTTCTTTCCGCACTTTCTCGACTTCATGCGCGAAAACCAGGACCTGTCTGGCGCGATGATCTTTGAGATCCGGGCCGATCGGTTTGAGACACGCTCGCGCAAGATGCGCGAAAACATGGATAAGCTCACATCGCTTGGCTTCCGCTTTTCCATTGACCATGCGCCCAATCTGGCGCTCGATCTGCCCCGTTTGCAGGATGCCGGCATACGGTTCGTCAAAATGAACGGGACCGAGCTCTTGAATGAGTTGCGCGATCCGAGCGGACCGCGTCCAATCAGTTCGATCCAGCGGCGCCTGGAAGGCGAAGACGTCTCGGCCGTGTTCTCACGCTATGGGATCACGCTGGTCGCGGAAAAGATGGAAGATGAGGCGAGTGTCGTTGAGATCCTGGCCTATGACATTCCCTACGGCCAGGGCCATGTGTTCGGTCCGCCGCGGCCGATCAAATCCTCCTTGATGGAAGAAACGGCGCCGCCGCGTGATTTCCTCGCGCGCCTCAGCACGTTTGGCTGATTCAGCGCGCACACGTCATACGTCCGACTATTGAAGCGTTTCGCGCAGCGCCGCACGGTGCGCAAGATATTGCTGGGTCGGCGTTGTGAGTGGGTCCGGTAGCGCGTCGAGCGCGAACCAGCCCCAGTCCGCATGTTTTTCCGGTTCCAGAATGGCCGGCGTGCCCGATAGAATTGTCGCGAGATAGACCGGGGCGACCCAGTGGCGGCCATCATCGGCGCCAATTGTCTCGGTCAGACAGGCGAGCCGGCCCACCTCGATCTCAATACCCAGTTCTTCGCGGATCTCGCGCGCCACGGCGGTTTTGACCGGCTCACCAAAATCGATCTTACCGCCTGGCAGCCCCCAATGGAGCGCCTCAGGCGCGCGCAGACGCTGGATCAGCAGAAGCTCCTGCCGCTCGTTGTAAATCACAGCACCGCATCCGGCTTCCGGTCGCGTGAGAGGCATTAGAATGTCCTTGTTAAGCCGGCTTGAACGGTGGTTTCGATTGTATCGAAGCGATCTGCATTCGAGTCCAGATAGTCTACGTCCAGCGAGACAAAGGGCGAGGTCCCGAAGATCCGCCAGTCCCGCTTGACCGTCCTGATCCGGCCGCCGAACCGCCAGTCGGATCTTGCAATCCCGTCCTCGGAATCAAGGCCATTGAAGCGTTGCCAGGAAATCCGCGGCTCCACAAAAATGCCGAGGCCAAATCCCACTTCACGAAACGCGCCGGCGGCAACGCTCGCGAACCAAAAGCTCTGGGTGGAGGCCTCAAGGTCGGCCCGGAACACGGTGGCGAATAGGCGCTCGAACCGGCCTTCATCGCCAAAACGAGAGAGGGTGCCGTCGAGACCATAGGTCAGACCATCCTGGCTATCGAAGCTGTCGTCCACATCGCGAACGGTCAGGCGGCCAAAGGCAACGAGCCTGTCTGAAAGACGTCGCTGCGAAAAGAGCTGCCCGCCCCAGGCGAAGAAGTCTTCCTCACCGCCGAGCCAGCGCTGTTCGGCCAAAGCGCGCAGACCGATGAGGTTTTCCCCCTCTTGGAGGAGCAGCGGACCGGCGAGCACGGTGACGAACACTTCGTTGAAATCACCGTCTGTGAACAATTGCGTCCGATTGAAAACGAGCGTCGACCATCGCAGGTCAGCCCCCAGGGGGAGACGATTTTCAATCGATGCCGTGCCCAGAAGTCCAACGCCGGATTGCTCGGTCACCAGGATCGCATCTTCGGCAGTGTCATTGTCTGGATCGGGATCAAAAAACTCAGACCGCGAGGTTTCCGGCGCAATCGCCGCATCGAAGTTTGCGATCCACCGGCGCCGGCGCTGGAGTGCGGCGAGGAGGTCGCGGGCCTCCACCGCTTCCTCTGCGGGCAAGCCGCTTGCCAGCGCTTGCCGGGCATTGAACGCGGCTGAGGGATCGCGTCGCCGTGCAAATTCTCGCTTGGCAAATTCTAGCCGCGCCGACCCGTTCGCCGGCTCTTCATCGATCAAATCCAACAAGTCGCGCGTCGACAGGTCCGCCAGAGGCACTTCAGCCGACACCGCGGCGGCCGACAGCATCGCTGCCAGCGCGATAACAAGACTGCGCATATGACCCCCGCCCTCGGATCTGTCAGTCTATGTCGCCGAAGGATTTGAGGGCGGCGGCCGCGACCTCGTCGCCCCACTCCTGCACGAAGTGACCGCCATCGGCGACTTCTAGGGGAGGCGGACAGTTCTTGATGAGTTTGGCAAGCGCCTGCATGGCAGGCGGGCCGAGGACGGGATCCTGCATCCCGATCGCCATGAAGCTTTGTCCTGTCCATTGTTCCTGCCAGAAGGTGCGGGCCGTCTTCGAGACGTCAACACCTTCCATCTCCGGAGAGACCATCACCATTTCTGGAAAGCGGCGGACACCGGCTTTGTAGCTCATATCGGGAAAGGGGGCGGCGTAGGCCGCCGCTTCAGCATCGGACAAGATCGGCGTCCCGCGTTTCATGAGATTTGCGATATCAAGGTCCGGTTGGCTTCGATTGAACGCTTTCCAAGCCTCAAAGCCTTCCCCCGGCGACTGGCCGATGGCGATGGCTGTATTCATGACGATGAGGCGTGCAAAACGCTCGGGCATCTCCTGGGGGACCGTGAGGCCGAGGAGGCCGCCCCAGTCCTGGCAGACGAGCGTGATATTTTGGAGGTCCAACCGTTCAATCAAAGCGATCAGCATGTTCCGGTGAAAATTGTAAGTATAGACCTCATCATCGACCGGCTTATCCGAGCGTCCAAAACCTAGCCAGTCCGGCGCGATGACCCGGCCGCCGGCATTCACGAAGACCGGGATC
The DNA here is from genome assembly GCA_038534535.1 of Pseudomonadota bacterium. Classification (GTDB taxonomy): domain Bacteria; phylum Pseudomonadota; class Alphaproteobacteria; order Caulobacterales; family Hyphomonadaceae; genus CALLCD01. The sequence continues at coordinate 4,314 of JBCAWP010000068.1, read as the reverse complement.
ATTTTCCGATAGAGATAAGACCAGCTGGGTTGGCCGTGGAGGCATAGGAATGTGTGGTCTGCGCCCGCTGAACCCTCATCCAGATAGTGCACGCGCAGACCCTCATATCCCGGAAGGTCTTCAAGATAATTGGGCGCAAAATCATATCCCGGCAGGTTTTCGAAGCGCTCGTCCGGGGTGCGCTTGGCGGTCATGGCCATGGACGTCTCCTTTATCTGGCTGGGACTTTGCGGCACTGTGCCGCCGAAGGCCAGATGGGGAGACGTAAAGATGGCAAATGTGTTGGGAGTCGGCGGTGTTTTCTTTGAGTGCGCCGATGTGGACGCAACGCGCGACTGGTATGCGCGGGTGCTCGGCATTACAATGAACGACTATGGCGGGGCCGACTTTCTGCATGCCGATTCCGCAAAGGCCTTTCCAATCGGTGCAAGGACGATCTGGTCGCCTTTCGCGGCGGATAATGAGTATTTCAAACCCTCAAAAGCGGGCTGGATGCTCAATCTTATTGTCGACGATCTCGACGCGATGATCGCCCGCATCAAGTCAGAAAATGTGCCCCTTCAGGGTGAACCGATGACCGAGCCCTACGGACACTTTGCATGGATCATGGATCCTGACGGCCGGAAGATTGAATTATGGCAGCCCATCGAGCCCCCTGCCGAGGCGACCTAACTCAAATCTGACCGAAATGTGACCGTCTGCGGCATCGTTGTCAGGTGCCTTCGGCTCTGAGACTGCTACATTCGCAACGTGTGAGAGCAGTAGAACGGAGAGTTACCATGTCCATTGCGCGTTTCAAACACATTGCCGCGGCCGGCGCTGCGGGCCTTATCCTCGCAGCCTGCGCGACCCCAACCCCTTATAAAGCCGCCGACGGCAACCGCGATTTTGGATACTCAGAAACGCGAATTGAGACCGGAAAGTACCGCGTCACCTTCCGCGGCAATACAAACACTGATCTGTCCACGGTCGAAAACTACATCCTCCTTCGCGCTGCAGAGCTGGCCGTAGCCGACGGCTTTGGTCATTTCATGATATTGGATGACAGCGAAAGCGGCCGGCGCTCATTTAACTCCTTCACGTCCGGCTTCGGCGGCGGGGTCGGCGGGTTCCGCCGTGTCAATTCCTTCGGTGGATTCGGTGGATTTGGTTCGGCGAGCACGCGCACCAATGAGCGTCGTTCCTATCAGATCAACGCCCTGATCCAGGCATTCCCAGGCGAAAAAGACGAAGACGACCTTAGCGCTTTCAATGCGTCTGACGTGATTACAAACCTCGGGCCGGTTGCGGCGGCCGGCTAAGGCTCACCACCCCAAAAAAGAACGGCCGCCCGAAGGGAGGGCGGCCGCAAGGGGAGGAAACTGTCCGGTGCTGGTGTTCACCGGATAGGATTGAGGTGGTAACGCCTGAACAAGAATTCAATCATTCACACCTCAAAAAATACAGTTGGCCTAGCGGATCGCGGCATCCGCTGACGCGCGCAGCGTCGGCTCAACAATCTGGTTAGCCTGGGCGATATTGTAGGCCTCGTTCAGCGCGCCGGAATCGATGGCAATGATCGCCTGGCGAACAACATCTGCCACACAGGCTTCATCAACGCGCTCGGTGCGAAGGATTGGCTCAACCGTCGTGCAGACGTCTTCGGCTTGGCGGGTCAAGTCGGCGAGGACAGCCGTTGCGCCATTTGCAGACACGAGCGCAGCCTCATCAAATTTCAGGCTGAACGTTTCCGTTACAGAGCGATCCGCGAGGGCTGGGCCCGCCAACGCGCTGGCAATCAGGGCAAAAGAAGCGGTTTTCGTGAGGGTCGAGAAGAGACGGTTCATCGTGAAAATCCTTGTGCAAGTTCTGGCTGGGAGGAAGCCATGAACCGAAAACTATAAGCGCTGAACGAAATGTCAATCGTTCAGAAATAAATATTCACAGAAATGTCACGCACTGGCCAAGACCGGCTGAGATGACTAGGATTCTGGCTGCCAATCTAATGATCTTGGCGGGGAGGAAACGGGTCATGGACTTCAATATTCCATCGGAATTGACCGCTTATCTGGCCGTACTGGACAAGTTTATCGAAGATGAGATTCGCCCGCTCGAGGCGCAGGATGACAATATTCGGTTCTTCGATCATCGCAGGGAGTGGGCAAGGACGGACTTCGAAAATGGCGGCCTCCCAAAGCCGGAATGGGAAGAGCTGCTATCGGAAGCGAAGCGGCGCGCTGACGTCGCCGGACATTTTCGATTCGGTTTACCGAAGGCCTATGGCGGCCAGGATGGGTCTAATCTGGCCATGGCGGTCATCCGTCACCACCTGGCTGCGAAGGGGCTCGGTCTCCATAATGATCTCCAGAACGAGCACTCGATCGTTGCGAATTTTCCGCAGATTCTGATGCTCCGCGATTTCGCCCGGGAGGATCAAGCCCACCTCGCGACCGAAGCCCTGGAAGGTCGCTTCATTGCCACCTTCGGCCTCACAGAACCGAACCATGGCTCCGACGCTACGCATATGGAGACGCGCGCCGTCCCCGAGACGCGAGACGGCGTTGCGGGCTGGCGGATCGACGGCCAAAAAATGTGGATCACCGGCATGCACAGGGCGACCCATATGATGTGTTTTGCGCGCACCAGCGGGGAAGACGGCCATGCGCGCGGGATCACCTGTTTCCTGGTGCCCGCCGACGATCCCGGCATACGGATTGAGGAGTATCTCTGGACGTTCAATATGCCGACGGACCATCCGCGCTTGACGATTACGAACGTCTGGGTCCCGGAGACAGCGGTTTTTGGCCCCGTCGATGAGGGCTTGGCGCTGGCCCAACACTTTGTCCATGAAAACCGCATCCGCCAGGCGGCGAGTTCGGTCGGCGCGGCGCGATACTGTCTGGAGGAGAGTATCCAATATGCCCGCGATCGCGCCCCGTTCGGTAAGCCGCTCGCCGTGAACCAGGCGATCCAGTTTCCCGTCGTCGAATTGATGTCTGAGGTCGAGATGCTCTGGCTCCTCATCCAAAAGACGGCTTGGGAGATGGACCAGATGTCTAAGCCCGAAGTGGCCGAAAAACTCTCCGACAAAGTCTCGATGTGCAATTACCGGGCGAACCGCCTGTGCTGCGATGCGGCGGACCGCGCGATGCAGATCCATGGCGGCATCGGGTATTCGCGCCATAAGCCCTTCGAGCATATTTATCGCCACCACCGCCGTTACCGGATCACCGAAGGGTCTGAAGAGATCCAAATGCGCAAAGTCGCGGGCCATCTCTTCGGCTTTATGGGGCCTCGGACAGGCTAGTACGGCTCAAGACCTAGATCGCCGCTGTTACCGACTTTTGGGTGTCACTTGCGATGTCAATTCGATTACGCTTGCGTGTGTTCGATTTCTTCGGTTTTCTGAAGGTCCGCTTCGAGCATTGCACCATGGGCGTCCCGAAAGGCGACAGATCGTTCAACGAGCAATTCGAGCGACGGCGTTGGGTTCTTTGCCAACTTTTCCATGTCGACCAAAATCCCTAAGACAACGCGCGCCGTAACCGCACGCTCGTCCTCATTAAGATGTCGATACTCACGCAATAACTGTTTCAATTCACCACGGGCTTTTGGACGCTCAGATGCATGAATTCCAACTAGGTAGTATGGCATCGCACGCTCGTAATAATTGATCTTCTTGAGATAAGCGGCGTATCTGCGAAATGCGTCTTCGAACGGTGAGTTATCTACATCCACAGATCCGGCCCAGCGTTGACCATAGTGTTGGATGAGAACGCTTAGCAGATTGACAATTGCATTTCTGCGTCCATCTTTGAAAGAAGAGTAACTTGTGACAAGTTTCTCGATCGGATCACGAAAGGCTTCGTCGATTTCGTTCAATTCGTCGACTAAGTCCGCACTCATGAACGAGCCGACGACTGTTTTGAATGATCCAAACACCGAAGCTTCTAATAGCGCATCAGGATCCTTACCAACGAGAAGCACATGTTCCATCACCCTTGATTTAAATAGATTATCGAATGTTGACGCCGCCTCTAGTTGATCGGCCACCAATGACAGTTGAAGTTTCGCCATGTCAATTTTTACGCGATCGACACTTTCTCTAAGTCCTTTGCTCACGCGCTCCTCGATGGCCTCCCCGATCTGCTCACGGAAGCGATCATTTTGTGCGAGTTCTCGGCTCAATTCGCGCTCGATGCGACCGCGAAGATCGCTTAGCCGATTTCCAACAAAAAAACCGGCCAGCACGGCGAAACCAACGACCGCTGCAGACAATAACCCCCAATAACGATCTTGCTTTTCACCAAGGACATCGATCACACGCAGAGTCGC
>JBCAWP010000067.1:0-11068 GCA_038534535.1 Pseudomonadota bacterium | reverse complement strand
CCGGCGCCCGCGCAGATGCACTAGTCGGGCCAGGCCGCTAGGACCGCGGCGGATATCCCGCCTGGCTGAGGGCGTCGACGACTTCCTGCGTATGCTGCGCATCTCGTGTTTCGATCAGGATATCGAACTCGGCCCCCTTGGCCGGTACATCTAAGGCGATGCGGTTGTGGGCGACCTCCATAATATTCGCGCCTGAATCGCCAATGATCTTGGAAACCCGTGCGAGGAGGCCCGGCCGGTCGTCGCCAACGATCCGGATATTTGTCAGGCGCTTTTCTCGCACCAGGGCGCGCGTCAGGACCGAGGCGAGCAGCCGCGTGTCGATGTTCCCGCCGCACAAAACAAGCCCGACACGTTTGCCCGAAAAGCGGGACGGATGGGCGAGGAGGGCAGCAAGGCCGGCAGCGCCAGCGCCTTCGGCCACCGTCTTTTCAACATCGGCGAAAAGCGTGATGGCGCGTTCCAAATGCTCTTCTTCAACGAGCAGGATATCCTTCACGAGCGCTTTCACGATGTCAGCCGTCAGGCCGCCCGCTTTCTTGACGGCGATGCCCTCGGCGATGGTGGCCCCGCCCGTCACGGGCATATCGGTTCCCGATACCGCCGAAAGCATGCTGGGATACATCGAGGTTTCAACGCCAATCAGCTCGATTTCGGGTTTGATCTCGCGGGCGGCCACCGCAATGCCGCTCATCAAGCCACCGCCACCAATCGGCACAACGATCGTATCGAGATCCGGTTGAGCCGCCAGCATTTCGAGGGCGACGGTTCCCTGTCCGGCAATAATGAGCGGGTCGTCAAATGGGTGGATAAAGGTGAGCGCATCGCGGGCGCGAACCGTCGCGGCATAAACTGACGCCTCGTCGAACGTATTGCCCTCCAGCAGCACACGCGCTCCGTGGTCACGCGTATGCTCGACCTTGTTGAACGGTGTCGTGACGGGCATGACGATGGTGGCAGGGATCCCGAGGCGCCGCGCATGATAGGCGACACCCTGGGCGTGGTTTCCTGCCGAGACAGCAATGACGCCGCGTTGGCGTTCGGCTTCTGACAGGGCGGTCAACCGGTTCAAAGCGCCGCGCTCTTTGAAAGACGCGGTGAATTGCATGTTTTCGAATTTGATCCAGACCTCGGCCCCGGTGATTTCCGAAAGGGTCCGGCTCTTGCGCATCGGCGTATTTTCGATCTGGCCGGCCAGAACGGCCTCGGCCGCCTGAATATCCGCCATGGTCACCGGTAGGCCTGGGGTGTCTGCATCCATTGGTAGAGGTCCCGATAAAGAATGCCGCTCGGTCTATTTGGCCTTGGGCGCTGGCGCAAGCTTCGGGCGATCGTCCACCTCAAGGGAGAAGATGTCTGGCCGGGCATAATGCCCGCGCGTATCGAGGTCGAACTTGCCGCGGATGATTTCGGTCATGTCGATTTCGGCTGACACAATCCCTGTTTGGCCGCGCAGGGGCTGGGCGATAATTTCGCCGAATGGCGATACAATGCAGCTTCCCCCGCCGATTAAGACGGTGTCCGGCGCGTCGCCTTGAATGGGCGCAAACGGTGCGTCGTCCTTCACGTCCCGGCGGGTCATGTATTGGCAGGCACTCACGACGAAACACCGGCCCTCCAGCGCGATCATCTGCATCGCTGGTAACCAGACATCGCGGTCGTCCACCGTGGGGGCCGTATAGATTTCTGTGCCTTGATCATAGGTATGCTGACGAAGCAGCGGCATATAATTTTCCCAGCAGATCGTTGCTGAAACGCGCCCTATGTCGGTCTCGGCGATTGCGAGGGTGGATCCGTCGCCAAAGCCCCAGATCACCCGCTCCATGGCGGTTGGCATGAGTTTGCGCCGCCAGGATAAGACGTCGCCCCGGCGGCCGAGCGTCGCGGCGGCGCAATGCAGCGTACCACCGACGGGCTCGATCAGGCCGGTCACAACATTCACGCCAACCTTTGCCACGATGTCTTGGACTTTTCCGAAAGCGGTGCCGTCCGGTGCAAAGGCCGTCTCATAGTAGAGTCGGAATAGGTCCCGTCCGGCCTCATCGCGAGACCCGACCCGGACGCCGAAATCGACCCCCTTCGGATAGCCACCTAAGAAAGCCTCGGGAAACACCACAAGATCGGCTCCTGCGGTGGCCGCTTCCGTGAGCCAATGCGCAAATCTATCGAGCGTAGCGTCTGGATCGAAGAGGACCGGGGCGGCCTGGACCGCGGCAACCGTATGTTGCGCCATGCCTAGTCGACCAGTGTGACTTTGAATCTGTTCTTTGGGTTGTCTTCGAACACCAGCCATTTCGATCCCAAGACTCCAAATTCAACACGGGCATTGGCGGGCAGACTGTTCGGGGCGCGGAAGTTTTGCCGAAGGTCAGATTGCTGCAGCACTTCTCCAGCGCTTGTATAAAAGGTGTGGCGGCCATCGCGGCGGCGCTTGGTAATCCGCTCGATCACGAGCGCCACGTCCTGCGGGCGCTCCGGTCTTAAACGCGCCAGGACGCCTGGGCGCGGTTCTGCCTCCGGCGGTTCAGGTCGAATACGGCTGTCTTCCGGAGCCGGGGGCGTTTCGGGTGCCGGCGTCGGCGCCTCGGGCGCAGGCTGCGCCGGAGGCAGGGCGGCCGTCTCTGCTGGGGCCGCTGCAGTGGGCGCTTCGGCTTCCTTAACCGGGGCGGGCTCCGGAGCCCTTAGTCTCGGCTCAGAGACAATATCCGGTTCGCCGGTCGGCTTCGCCAGGTCGCCTCGCAGGACAGACCGCGCGACCTCTGCGGCGGATTCCAGGCATGTCAGGCGCTCGGCTGAGTCTTCGATTTCAAGACAAGCAGCGGCGCGCTCCGCCGCTGATTTCACGGCGTCATCTTGGGCAAGGGCTGACCCGCCCGAAAAGATAACCGTAACGGCCAGGAAAATGGAAATCGCAAAGCTTTGCGCGGACATAGCAGATGGTCCTTCGTGTAACATCGTGCCTGATATCACCATGTTTCCACGGCGTAAAAAAGGCTCTAGCGGCATTCCACCTGAGCGGTGCGGCCCGCTTTCCCCTTGACCGTCGCGCGGTTCCGGGTCATCCGCCTCTCGCCTGTGGAGTACGGATAGGAGCGCGCCGGTCATGGACATCACAAAAATTGTCTCCGGGAACCAACCACCGGATGATCTCAACGTCATTATTGAAGTCCCGCTTGGCGGTGACCCGATCAAGTACGAGATCGATAAGGCATCGGGCGCCATGTTCGTTGACCGCTACCTCTACACCGAGATGCGCTATCCCTGTAATTACGGGTTTGTCCCCCATACGATGAGCCTGGATGGAGACCCGATTGACGTCATGGTCGTGGGCAGTCGGCCGCTTGTCCCAGGTTCTGTTGTCCGGGCCCGGCCTGTCGGTGTGCTGATGATGACGGATGATAAGGGCGCCGACGAGAAGATCCTGGCCGTTCCGCACCCGAAGCTCACCGGCTATTACGACAAGATCGCGACCTATCACGATCTACCGCAAACCCTGATTGATAAGATCAGCCACTTTTTCGAGCACTACAAGGATCTCGAAAAAGGGAAGTGGACCCGGATCGAGGGCTGGTTTGGTGTCGAAAAGGCGCGGGAACTCATCCAGCAAGCGGTGGAGCGCGGACAAGAGACCTAGGCTGGTCTGCCATGGAATTTGGCGTCTGGTTGTCCCTCATCGGATTGTTTTTCGCGGGCGGGCTCACCCCCGGGCCTGCGGTCATGCTCACCGTGTCTGCGGCCCTCAGATACGGGACGCGGCTCGCACTCATAGCAGCCCTTGGCGTGTCGGCGGCCAATCTCATCTGGATCGCCCTGGCTGCGAGTGGCGCGGCCACCCTTGCAGATGCGTTTCCGCGGGTCTTGCAGGGTCTCAAGCTCGTCGGGCTGGTCTTCATCGGCTGGCTCGCTTGGCGCATGGCGACGTCAGACCCGAGCCGGCCACGCGTCTCTGCCGACGACGCTCCTGCGCGCGCTGGGCTGTTCGCGGGCGGGGTTGGCCTGCAACTCGCCAATCCAAACGCGCTGATTTTCTTCGGGCTGCTCTTGCCGGCCTATATCTCACCGGAGGGGAGTGTCGTCGCCCAAGCCCTGATCATCATGGCGACCGTCACAGCCACTGAGATGCTCGGGCTGACGGTCTATGCGGTTGGCGCAGACGCGATGATGACGCGCTTTGCTAACCCTGTATTTGCCCGCCGTTTCAACATCATAGCGGCAACCGCCATGTTCGGGGCCGCCGCTTTTGCCGTTGTGACAACGTTCTAGGCGACCCAGCGACTTTACGAGACGTCGATATCGAAACTGACGACCTCTTCACGCGTGCCAAGCTTGCCATAGAGCGCGAGCGCCGCCGCATTGTCCGGCTCGGTCTGAATGATGAAGACATATCCGCCGCGTGCTGCCGCGATTGGTTTCAGCGCCTCGATTAATGCTGTCGCAATGCCGCGGCGTCGGTACGCGGCGTCGACGGCGAGATCATAGATATAATACTCGCTGCGAACCTGTTCGAATTTGCGAAACTCATAAGCGATGAGGCCACCGGCGGGTTTGTCGTTGACCGTCGCGCAAAGCGCCACAAAGCCGGGGTCGCCAAGAACGCTTTGAAGATAGTCGACGGGCGGCGGGTCCCGATAATCGACGTCTTCGAAGGCACGACCTAATAGGTCGATCAGGGCGCGCATATCGCCTGTGTCATTGGGGCCGAGGCGCCTGATTATGGGTGTTGCGTCGCTCATGTTTTGGACCATACCGCATCTCCGGGAACTGGCGACATTCGGACGTAAAAACTGAACGTCTCGTTCTGTTTTCCGAAAGGAATATGCGGTAGAGACAAGTCCAGACGACATTCGCCGTGCCGGAGCCTTAAGATGGCCGAGACTGAGACCAAGCCGAAACGCCAACGCCGCCAGGGTCCGAAACGGAGCGATGCTTCCCAGGCCGCCATATTGGATGCGGTGCGGGAAGAACTCGCCGAAAGTGGTTGGCGGAGTTTCAGCGTCGACAATGTCGCCCGCCGCGCAAAAGCCTCGAAGCAGACGATCTATCGCTGGTGGCCATCGATCGGCACGCTCTGCCTTGACGCTGCGCTCAGCCTGCTTCCTGGCAAGCCAGAAGGCGCACGGGACGCTGCCCAGCGGATTGCCGCGATCATCGCCCCCATCGAGGCCGTCGCGCGGACCGGTAGCGGCAATTATGTCTTGCGGGCAGCCCTCCTGGCCGCATCGGACGATGAGAGCGCCGGCGATAAGTGGCGGGGATGGCTGAAGAGCGAAGTGCGCACGCCGCTGCGCATGGTGCTCGCGGAGCTGGCCGCGAAACAAGTTATCCGTCGCGACTGGGACATCGAAGACGCCATGGACTCGCTCTTGGGGCCACTTTGGCATCGCCTCTTGATCATGCGGGCGCCGATCCCCGAGGCCTATAGCCTCCGCCAGGCCGAACACCTGCTGGCGGCGCTTTCAGCCGGATCGTCCTAGCTTAGGTCACCGTCTCTCGCGTCTGAAACTCTGGCAGTTCGTAGGCTTTTGTCTCCAGGACGTCGCTTAGGGCGTCCATGGCGTCCCACACGTCAACATATCGCAAGAATAAGGGCGAGAAGCCCATGCGAACGGTGTCAGGCGCTCTGAAGTCAGTCTCTATGCCGCGCGCCTTCAAGGCCCGCACAATCCCATAACCTTCCACGTGGCAAAGGCTCACATGGCCGCCGCGCTTTGCCCGATCTCTCGGCACGTCCGCGGTCAAGCTGAGGCTCGCCGCTCGCGCCAGACAAAGGTCGCCCAGCGATCGGGATTTTTCGAGCAGGTGCGAGACATCAAGGCCGTCGAACACGTCGAGCGCACCATCAAGGCTCGCCAAGGACAGGATCGGTGGCGTTCCAGCCGCAAACCGCACAATGCCATCGGCGGGCGTGTAATCGTGCTCGAACGCGAAGGGGCGGGCATGGCCGAGCCATCCGGGCAGCGGCGTCACCAATTGGTCAACCACGTCATCTCTCACATACAGAAAGGCTGGCGCTCCTGGACCGCCATTCAAATATTTGTATGTGCAGCCGGTCGCAAAACGTGCGCCATCCTCCCGCAGCTCCAGCGGCACAAGACCCGTTGCATGGCTGAGATCCCAGACAATGCGCGCGCCTGTGGACGCGGCTTTGCGCTCAAAGGCCGCGATATCCGCGATCTCACCGGTGCGGTAGCTCACCGCGCTTTTGATCAGTACGCCGCCGGTGGCGAGGGCGTCGAAAGCTGCATCTGCCTCTAATCGGTCGACCGGCACGTCAGCGAGGTCTGACAGGCCGCCCGCAATATACTGATCCGTTGGGAACTCTGTCGTCTCGACCATTAGCCGGCGCGCGTGCGCTAGGGGCAGGGTAGCTGCGGCCAGCTTGAACAGGTTGATCGAAACACTGTCGGCGACAAGCACCTCGCCGGCCTTGGCGCCGATTAAAGCCGCGATCCGGTCCCCAACGCGATGGTTGAGGTCAATCCACCCGGCGGAGTTCCAAGCGCCAACGCGGTCGCCGGCCCAGTCTCCATTTGCCGCCTGGCTTAATCTGTCCAAGGCTTGGCGGCTGACAACGCCGAGGGAATGGCCCACCAGATAAATCGTGCCGTCCAGCCCCAGAAAATCGTCCCGCCGCCCCGACAATGGGTCTGCCCGGTCGCGGTCGATTGCCTCCTGGCGGCTTTTCGGCAAATGTTCAGCGGTCATGTCGCTCTTTTGCCGGAACTTCCGACGCCGGACCAGTGCACCCGCGCGAGAAAGGTCATCCTATGAAAACGTGGCAATTCAGTCTCTTGGCCGCCGCTATGTTTGTCATTTCGGCCTGTGCCGCGAAGACGGATGCTGTCCCCGCGCAAGACGAGCCGCCGGCCCCGGCCATTATGACATGGGCGGATCTCGTCTCCCGCCCCCTCCCGGCGCCCACCGCGACGGTTAGCTATGGAGACAATGCGGCGCACCTCATCGATGTTTGGGTGCCGGATGGTGAAGGTCCCCATCCCATCGTCCTGATGGTCCATGGCGGGTGTTGGCAGAAGGCGATCGCGGACCGGACGCTGATGAACTACGCTGCCGAGGATCTGCGTCAGCGCGGCCTTGCCGTCTGGAATATTGAGTATCGCGGCGTTGATGAGGCCGGCGGCGGATACCCCGGAACCTTCGAAGATGTCGCCGCCGCGGCAGACTTCATCATCCCGGCCGCGCCGCAGTTTAATCTCGACGTGGGGCGAATAGCAGGGTTTGGACATTCCGCTGGGGGCCATCTCGTGGCCTGGCTCGCGGCAAGAGAGAACTTGCCGGACGACAGCGCGCTCGCGGCATCCTATCCGCTCTCCCTGATCGGTATTGTGATCTCCGGTGGCCTCGCCGACTTGGAGGCCTCCGCACCGGTGACCCTGCCGGACTGCCTGTCGACGATTTCGGACACTTTGACCGGCCGCCCCGATGATGTGCGGCCCGATGTCTTCGTCGATACGTCACCCGCGCGCCTTCAGCCCGCCACCGCCTGGCAGGCGAGCGTCAATGGCGCGCTCGACCGCATCGCACCGCCCCAGCTTGGCTTGGCTTACACTGATCTTGTAACCGCAGCCGGCGGGACCGCACGATATGTGGAGGTCGATGATGCCGGCCACGTCGAATTGATTTCGCCAGGGACCCAGGCCTTCGAGGCCCAAGCGGACCTGTTGGAGTTTTGGCTGCTCGACTAAGCCACCGTGCCAAACCAAGGGGGGCGGCGGTGCGCGGCTAATCCCGAGCGAGTTTCTCTGACCCGTCGAATGATGTGTGGTCCGCCGACCGGTGATCATCAAGATACGAGGTGGTTGATCCGTTCGCCAGTGGGTCTCCACGTGGCGCAGACGGCGTCACCGTGCGTCCGTCCTCGATCCCGAGTTCCTTCGTCGTCACGGGAAAAGTTGTGCGTGAAAGCGCAAGAATCTCGACGATGTTCTGCCGGGTTTGAAGCTCCATTAATCTCAGAATGGCTTCGGTTTGCTCCGGCGTTCGGTTCTTGAACACGTCGGCCACACGGTCGATATCTTGCTCAGTAAAGTGCATCGCGCCGGTCAAACGCTCGAGCCCATTGTTCAGAATGAAGTCGACGGCAGGTTCGTTGACGTCGATTTCCGTTGGCACCGTTTGGCCGCGCGACGTGGCGGGGTCTTGCAAGGTTGCCGAGCCATTCGCAGATGGGCGATTGGCCTTGTGGTAACGGGTCTGCACATCCCGGCGTTCTTCAAAGTCAAAGCTTAGATCGAAGACCGTAATACCGAGAGGGGCAGTCCGCGTATCTCCTCCCTCGGATTCAAAGGCCTGGAGTTGTTCGAGCAGACGGGTGCGCACGGGCGAGCGTTGTCCGCGCAATTCTTCATCATTGCGTTCACCAAACTCTTCCCGGATCAGCGCCTTGATCCGCTCTTCGAGCATTTTGCCAAAATCGTCGAACTTGGCCGTTTCATGCAGTCGGTCCCGGTCCAGACGGAACCAGATCTTCACGAAGACGGCCATGTGGTGGCGATCTTTCGTTACGGCCCGAAACTCACCCAGGGAAAACGCTTGTTGCCTAAGAGAAATCTCCCCAGTGGGTTGCATAAGCGCGCGTTGATCGTAGCTATTCGTGAGCTCGTCATAGCTGCGATAGGCAAAGTATCCCGCCGCGTCGGTTGGCGGTTTGATCAATCGCTTCTCGATGTCGTGGATTTCTTCAGGTTGTTTCAGCGCAACCAAACCGCCGCCGTTCAGGTCCCGCAACAGGTATGTTGTTTCCTCGTCTGCGGCGAGTTCGGTCCCTTTGCGTGATCGCTTGGTTGCCGCATAAATGCCGACGATGGCTGCGATGGTCCCTGCGCCAATCGCCAGTCCAATAGCTAACCAGATAAGTATATCCGTCATGGTCTAACGTGCCCCTACGTTCAAGACGTTTCCGTAATAATACCATCATACCGCGAAATTTATATGATGGCGTGGACCGAGGCGGTGTTCCGCTTGGCTTGACGCGGTTGCCATCGCCTCTGACAACGCCTCCAAGACCATGACCCATTAGGAATTTCTCCATGCTCCATAACGCCTTGACCGCTGCCACCGCCCTCGTCGCCCTCACCCTTTGGGCTGGTTCGGCGATGGCGGACGAGACACAACCTGCCGATGGTGACCTCGCCCTCCTGCACCAGCTGGCCGCTGACGTCTCCGCCGACCGCATCAAGGCAGATGTGGAAAAACTTGTCTCCTTTGGCACGCGTCACACGCTGTCAGAGACCGAAAGCGACACCCGGGGCATCGGCGCGGCCCGGCGCTGGATTTTTGAGGAATACACGCGCATCTCGGACGCGTGCGGCGGCTGTCTCGACGTCATGTACATCTCGGACACGATCTCCGGCCAGGCCCGCATTCCAGAGCCCGTCGAGGTCGTCTCGGTCATTGCCATTCAGCGCGGCACGCTCGACCCGAACCGAATGGTCGTCATGTCCGGCGATATCGACAGCCGCATCACCCACCCCCTCAACCGCGATGACGATAGTCCCGGAGCAAACGACAATGCCTCAGGCATGGCGGGCACCATCGAAGCGGCCCGCGTCCTCTCAAAACACGAATTCCCGGGCACGATCGTCTATATGGGCCTTTCCGGAGAAGAGCAGGGCCTCTTCGGCGGACAGATCGTCGCCAAACACGCCGTCAAAGAAGGTTGGGGCATCAAAGCCGTCCTGAACAATGACATGATCGGCAATATCACCGGCATCAACGGCATCACCGATAACACAACCGCGCGCATCTTCTCCGAGGGCACGCGCGACGTGGAAACCGAGGATGAAGCCCGGATCCGCCGCTTCACCGGCGGCGAGGTCGACAGCCCATCCCGCAACTTGGCGCGCTATATCGACCGATTAGCCGACCAGTACATCGAGAATCTCGACACGATGATGATTTACCGGCTCGATCGGTTTGGCCGCGGCGGCCACCACCGCCCCTTCAATGCGGTCGGCTTTCCGGGCGTGCGCATCATGGAAACGAACGAACACTATGATCGTCAGCACCAGGACTTACGAACCGTCGACGGTCGTCACTATGGCGACACGATCGAGTTTGTGGATTTTGATTATGCCGCAAAGCTCACGGCCTTGAACATCGTCTCCCTGGCGGGCATGGCGCTCGCCCCGCCTTTCCCATCGGATGTCACCATTGAAGGCGCGGTCCAGCCCTCAACGACCCTAAAATGGACCCGGCCTGAGGGCGAGGCGGCCGGCAATCTTGCGGGCTACCGCATCTATTGGCGCCTCACGACAGACGCCCAATGGACCAACAGCCGCTACGTCGGGGATGTCTCCGAGTTCACGCTCGAAAACGTGGTCATCGACAATTATTTCTTCGGCGTTGCGAGCGTTGCGGAAGATGGCGCTGAAAGCCCTGTCGTCTTTCCGGGCCCAGCCGGTAGCTTTGATCGGTGAACAATCAGAGACGTGGTGACCCCTTTAAGGCGCGGCTTTAGTCCGCGTTAGCCTCGGCGCGGGCGGCCACGATTTCTTCGAGTGTCACGGTTTGATCGGCGTCGGCGTCAAGGCGTTCAAAGGCCTGAGCGTGCCGTCCAAAGCGTTCGATCATGCGCGACCTGCCGATATCATCTTCTGCCTCCAGCGCGACAAAGGCTCGAAACTCGTCGAGGGTTAGCCGGCCATCACCATCGCCGTCTGCGAGGCCAATATGCTCGGCCGCCGATGCAGTTGTTTCGGCATTGGCGGGCGGTGGAGGGTTGCCGCAAGCTGAAAGGAGCAAAATCAGAGCTGCCCAGAATGCTGTTGACTGCCTCATGAAGCTCCCCTTTCGTAACGACCTTGGCGGTGATTGCCCCACCGCATTTGCGGTACCATTGATCGAGGGGCGCGGCGAGTCGGTCACTCATTTCCAAGGCTCTTGATCTGTCAAAGCTAAAAACCTACGCCAGTCCGGTACCACCGAAATCAGTTGCGGACCCAATTGATGCATCTGTTTTCGAACGCATTTATTTGGGCAATTCACTATAATCCTTGCTGATTTATCAGGGACGAGCGGTGCGACCATTGTCAGGCAGTATTGTTTGCAC
>JBCAWP010000066.1:0-11111 GCA_038534535.1 Pseudomonadota bacterium | reverse complement strand
CCTTCTGAATGCTCAATATGGTCCACGGTCAGGAGGTGCGAAATCTCTTTCACTGCCGTGTAAATAATGAACGCGCCCCCTGACCGTGGACCATATTGAGCATTCAGAAGGCTCGAAGAAAAAGTCTGTCACCGAAGCGATCGCCATGATCGTCGCGATGAACCTCGTCTTCTCATTCGACTCCATTCTTTCGGCGATGGCGATCGCAAATGTCGAGATCGCCCAGATCGTCGACGCCGCGGGCGCAACGATCGGAACATTTGAGGGGACCGTCGCAGAATGTAAGCGCGCCCTGATTAATGAGCCCATGGCCGGCGCGGTCGGCTGTGAACCCGGAAAAGACTACCAGGTCTGGATTATGACGATCGCCATTATCGCGTCGGGCGTGGTCATGATCCTGCTGGCGGACTATGTGGCCGATTTCCTGAAAAAGAACCGGATGTATGAGGTTATGGGCCTGTTCATTCTGTTCCTTGTCGGCGTGCTGCTCGTTTCAGAAGGCGCGCACCTGGCGCATTTGAAGCTCTTCTCCTTCCCGGTTGAGGCGATGAGTAAATCGAGCTTCTACCTTGTGGTCGGGGTCCTGATCATCACCGACGTGATCTCGACGCGCTACCAGAAGCGCCTCTGGAAACAGAGAGAAGCAGAACTGCTTGGGCAACATCCCGAACAGGACGGCTTAGCCGCTGTCGACGCGGTCCTCGAGGGAAAAGGCTAACCAGGAAGTCTAACCGCGAATAGCGGCGGTGCGCCGGTCGATTCGGACAGCAATCCGATTACCTTTCCGGCCCACCTGCCCTTCCGCCACAAGTGCCCCGTCACGCCCGCCCGAGAGAATTTCGACCGGCTGATCGGCGGGAAGGCCGAGCAGCAAAAGAGAGCCAGGCTTGAGATCGGCAAGCCGGCTTACCGGGACTTGAAGTCGGGCAATCCGCGCGGTTAAGACGGCTTCGACGGCCACAGGTGTGCGCCGCGTTCGGTCGCCCTCGTGCGCGTAAATTGGTGTCGGCGCCAATCGCGCGATGGCCACCTGGCCAGCGCGTCCAGAAATCGCGGCCTCAAACTGAGCGATACTTGCCTCTCCAGAGACGAGCAGCGCCGCCACCGCCGCTGGGTCGGTCTCAACACAGGCGATCTCAAACTCCGGATCAATCGACCCAGCAAGTGGCCGCAAAACCTGTTCCAAGAGGAGCCGGTCGAGCGTCGTGAATGCCCGGCTTCCGCCTTGCGCATGGCCAAGACTGTGTCCGCCGCAAGCGATCGTGATGATCGCATCAGCGAGGGAGGCAGGCAGCGCCAGGGCAGCTTCAATGACACGCCCGGGGCGTGAGAATGCGATGAGCACCGGTGCGCCCGGCAGATGATGGACAACAGATTGGAAATCGCCGAGAGACGCGCTGCGCGCGGTGAGGACGGCTTTGAGCTTGCACTCCGTACGCAGGGTCAGCGTCAACCGAGACGCGAGTGCTTCGGCGTCGGCAAGGAGTTGCGCCTTCTCGGAGGAACCCGCGAACTCAGCCACGGGCTTATCATTAACGGCAACAGGTTCCGGCTCTGTGGGCACCACCTCCTCTGGCCGCAAAAGCATTTCGATTTCTGCTGCCGAAAGAAGTCCGCGCGCGCTTGGCAAGCGGAAGTCATCGTCGCGGTCCGGTGACGGTGCACCAGCCGGAAATTGTGAGTGTAGCTCGGCAGACATGGCGCAGGGCCCCGCGTTCATCTAACGCCGAGACTGCGCGGACCATGGTTAAGAAAGTCTTAGACTCTTTAACCTTTGGCGTTGATTGACCTTAGTCGTCGCGCAATGTCCGTTCACGCCGCTCGTGGCGTTCCTGGGCTTCGAGGCTCAGCGTCGCGGTCGGGCGCGCCTCTAGGCGCTTTAGTCCGATCGGCTCGCCGGTCTCGTCGCAATAGCCATAGGTTCCATTGTCGATCCGACGCAGCGCCGCATCGATCTTGGAAATGAGCTTGCGCTGACGATCTCTTGTTCGAAGTTCAAGGGCCTTGTCGCTTTCCGCAGATGCACGGTCGACAATGTCCGGAAGTGAACTGGAATCTTCTTGAAGATTGTTGATCGTTGTCTTCGAACCGGCCAGAATCTCCGACTTCCAGCTTTCTAGCTTGGCCCGGAAATAGTCACGTTGACGAGAATTCATGAAATCCTCGTCGTTCGACGGCGTATAGAACGCCTCAGTCGAGTCGGTCATGCCTCTTAAACCTCCACTACTCGCGCCGCCTCTATATACTTAGACGGCCATCCGGACAATCGCAGAATGTGCGAACCTTGATCGCTGTGTTTACTCGCCTTTCTCAGAGAAATTGGGTACGCGCATTGCATTCCAAGATCCGGGCTGACTTTTTTTCGTTCAAGCTGCCGTGAACACTTGATTTCGACCGGGGGGATATGTGCTTAATGAGATGTAAACGAGCCGTCCCCTCACTTACGGAACAATCGATGTCAGCAAGCCAGAACAGGTCTGGAAGAGTCATGGGTGCCGCTTCGGCGCTGATCTTTAACTTGTTGCTTTTCGTCATACCGGTTCTTGGCATTCAGCTCCTATCCTCCGTGTATCAGAACACCCCGCAACAGAATGCTCCGTCGGCAGAAATGATTGCCGAGACGCGACGCTCAATCGAACTGGCCTTTGAGAAACTATCCGTACCGGGACGAGAAGCCCGGGCCCATTGGGCTGACCTCGTCGAGACCGAGCTCGATGCCCGCAATGTGTCCGCGGCTCGCGGCTTTCTCCTCGCTGCACCGCAGCTCCTAACCCGCGAAGATGCGCGGGCGATCCTGGCAGCGGCCGAAGACCAACCGTCGGGAAGCACTGACCAACGCCTTCTCAGGGCGTCGCTGCTCTTCCTCCCGAACAATGTGCGCGTCGGCTATGAAGAATCGGCGCAGCCAATCGGGATTGAATTGCTGACACCGGAAGTCCCCGCCGAGGAGGGGTCCGGCGAGCCATCGGCCGCTTATGTCGAGACGGTTGTCCCGACGCAATTCGATGCGGTCGATCACATGACGCGGACACCACAATTTTCTGTTCTCGGTACGGTCGAGGACCTCGCTGATCGCGGACGCACTTGGATTGGCGGCGATCGTAAGCGCAGCAAAGAGTTTAAGCTCACGGGATTTGCGATGACGGTCGATCCGAGCGTCACAGGCGTCCCGTCAGTGCGCATGACCCAGGCCGCCTCGGTCTTGAAGATGGCGCTTCGGGCTGGCCGGCTGGACGATGATTATGCGCGCGCACTGGCGCAGCGCATCGACGCTGCAGTACCAGATGCTGTCCTAACGGAAAATATTGAGAACGCCTTTGCCGAGGTCGCACCACTTCGTATCCGTGCCGAGCGTGTTCGAGCCGCTTTTGAAGCGAGCATCGACGCGCGTGCTGCGGCCCGTCTTGGACCGGAGCTTGAGCAAATCGGGCGGATTGTCGAGAATACGAGTGCACGCGGCGCGATTACACTTATCAGCGAAGCACAGTCTGCCGCTGACATTCATCGGGCGCGTCTTATTGCCCAGGCAGGCGGCGACCGTGCTGTCGCGCTGACATCACTCCTCGGCCGGGATGCCTTTTCGCTGACCGGCTTTAATCTGCGCTGGTCGATCGATACCATCTTACGCCTGATGGCGCTCGTAGCGGCTGGCCTCGCACTTTGCCTTGTGACGCTCTCGGCAGTCATGAAAATGTTCAAGCCGAAAGAGAAGTCGCAGACGCTCCCAGCGCCGGCGGCCTAGGCGAGACCGAACGCGCCTTTTATGCCGTCGATCAATAGCTGAATCGATAAGGCCGCAAGAATAACACCGAGAATACGGGTAAGCGCGCCAACAATACTGTCGCCCAGCGCTTTGACGAGCGGGCCGGCCAGCAAGAAGATTCCAAGACAAAGGACAAGGTTTAGCCCGAGCGCTGCGAGGACAATCGCCTTGTCGATGATACCGGTCGAATTGGACATATAGAGCATAGCTGTCGCGATGGTGCCGGGACCGGCAATCATCGGAATTCCGATTGGAAACACAGCGATATCATCCTCCGGTCCGGGGTGCTCAGCCATAACCTCTTCGGCCCGGTGTTCACGGCGCTCAGTTCTTTTCTCGAACACCATATCGAGGGCGATGAGAAACAAGAGCACACCACCCGCGGCGCGAAACGCATCGATCGAGATATGCATGGCGTCGAGCAACCACGCTCCCCCAAAGGCAAATGCGAAGATGATGATCGCGGCGACAATCGTCGCACGGATCGCCATGGACCGGCGCCAAGCCGCACTTCCTTTCGAGGTCAGGGACGCAAAAATCGGGGCCACGCCAATCGCGTCGATCAACACGAAGAACGTGACAAACGTCGCCGCAAATAGCGAAAAGTGTTCAGTGGTCATAGTGCGCGCCCTTAGCTGATCGGGCGCACGAGGTCGAGGATTTCTCTCGTCTCTTCAGAGACATCAATCGGGCGTGGCGGCAGGGTCACCCCCTCGGGAGCCGGATCCGCTGCAAAAGCTAGGATCAAGCGGTGACCAATCAGCCTTTGCAGGAGCCCCGCTCGTCCAAAGCGACCATCGGCGCAGGCGAGATTTCCGTTACCCAAATCGACCTGAAGACCTTGGCAGGGGCCACCGCGCTCGAGGCGTTGAATGCCATCGGCGAGCGTGACCGGCTCGGCGCAATCTTCCGAGACGAGCCGCCGGACAGACATTACCCAGCCTCCCGATCCGGCAGGGCCTCGTCTTCAAACTGTATGAGCTTTCGGCATTTCGACAGCCCCTTATAGAGCTGACCAGCGGAGACATGGCCCGAGATTTCGGCGATCAAATCGCGCGCGTCGATCGCCGGAACGACGGCCAGAAGATCAGAGAGAGCACGCATGGTGCGGTCATAAGGCGGACCATCTGATTCGCCCGTCAGATACATCTGCATGATGGCGAAGTAGGCTCGGCGAACGGGAGTCGTTGCTTCCTCCGGCTGCATAATGTCCTTTTCGCGGAGAATACGGGCCTGATTTTCCAGGAGAAGTACGCCGCGCCTATCGCCATTCCGAACCACCGCCCCGTTCAAAATGAACGTTTCTCCGGGCTTTAAAGTCAGCTTCAAGGGCATGGCGGCGGTCCATCGGCGTTAGCGTACGATGACTAAAGTCGGTCAAATGCGTTAACGCTTGCTTGCACTTATTTAAGGATTGTCAGTCGCTCTCGGGCAAAGCGCCCCCTCGGCCCCTTCACAAACCCACCGAAACCGCCGACATTGCCTCCATGCAAAATCCGCAATCGCCTGAAGAAGTTCATACGACGCGCCCCTGCTCATCCCTGAATGTTGAGGCCGCGCTCGCCGAAGCCGAAGCGCTGACAGCCGCCAATGGACAACGCCTCACCGCGATCCGCCGGAAGGTGCTTGAGCTACTGCTCCGGTCGCCAGCGCCGGCAAAGGCCTACGATCTACTCGGTCGACTTGATGGCGAGGGAGCTGCAAAACCGCCGACCATCTACCGTGCGCTTAATTTCTTGCAGGATGCCGGCCTTGCCCACAAAATCGAGAGCTTGAATGCCTATGTGGCCTGCGGCCACGCCCGACATTCCCATTCGGCGATCTTCCTTATCTGCGAGTCCTGCGGCAGCGCCGAAGAGTTACGCGGCGCTGTGACCTATGATGCGATCAAGGAGGAGACGGAAGCTGCTGGCTTCCGGACCGAACACACGGTCGTGGAGGCACGCGGCACGTGCCGCGCTTGTCAGGGCTGAAGATTTAGAGCGGGACATGGACCGGTGATCACAGTCTGGACAGGCTCAGCCAATACCTGGGATTGCGATGAGATGGGGCACATGAATGTGCGCGTCTATGTCGAAAAAGCGATGGAAGGTCTGGCTGTCCTCTCCCACCACATCGATATGCCCCACGCCTTTCGTGGGATAACCCCGTCGACCTTGTTACCCGTCGACCAGCATATCCGCTTCATGCGCGAAGTATTGCCGGGTCGGCCATTGTCGATGACGGCCGGCATCCTGGAGGTCGGTGAGACCGACGCCGTCGTGTTCCAGCTGTTAAGTCACGGCAGCGGCGCGCCAGCGGCCGCGTTTCGAACCCGCATTGTCCATGCAGAAGCCGTGACGGGACGGCCCTTTTCCTGGAGTGCGCGATCAGCCGAAGCGCTTAGGTCCATGATTGTCGAGACGCCCGCGGACTGCGCACCGCGCTCGATTGACCCGGACGGCCCGATCGAACCTTACGCGACTGAAGCCCATGTCATCACGGCAAATGCACCATGCATTGGACGCGGCGCCGTGCCGCAATCCCATTGCGACGCCCATGGCCGCATGCGCGCCGAATGGTTCATGGGTCGGATCTCTGATGGGGTCCCAAATCTTCTCTATGATTGGCGTCGCAAAGTCGCAGATGCGGCTGGAGGGCGCCGTATGGGGGCCGCCGTTCTTGAGTACCGGCTACGTTACCGCAAATGGCCAAAGGCCGGCGACCTATTTGAAACCTACTCTTCTCTTCGGACCGCAGGTGAAAAGCACCATTCACTGGTTCATTGGATATTGGACCCGGCGAGCGGGCACGCCTGGCTCACCAGTGAGGCTGTCGCCGTGACGTTTGACCTCGACACGCGAAAAGTTATCCAAACGCCGCCACATTTAATTGAAGAGCTGGAAGCCCTCGCGCCACGTGGTCTCGCCATCTGATGCTTCCGCAGAATTGAATAAGCGGTGCAATAAAAGCTATCGACTAGGCGATGCGGGTGCCTTCTTTGGGATCGAGCGACCTTTGGACCGGGCCCTCGTCGGCGGCCGTGAACCCTTCGATCAAGCGCGCGATGAAGGCCGATAATTCTTCACGCAAGGCATAGGGTGCTTCCATGGGAAGAAAGTGGCTTGTCCCGCGGATCGTTTTGACAGCGGCTTGCGGGCAGCGGTCGACGAGACGCTGAGCGACCTTATCGGACAAGACCGAGTCCCGCTCCCCCCGCAATATGGTGAGCGGAATGCCTGCCTTGCGTACTTTCCGCAGGGCTGACCATGGCCGGTTACGCTGCGCCGCGAAGACCGCAGATTCAAAGGTCGGAGGGCACGTCAGCGACCAAATCTGCTCCCCCTGGCCGGGTGGATTATGGTCCGTGCGGGCGAGGCCATCGAGCAGGTAATCGTCAAGGAATGGCTCTCGCCAGGTCTTGAAAATCGCTCGGTTCGTATAGGCGTCTTTCGCCTCCGCGACCGACGGGAACGATGGCCGGCGTTTCTTGGCCAGTCTCGACAACCTGTTCCGCGCAACGGTGAGGCGGGCAAATGGGGTTAGGTGGATCGAGCGGTAGAGCTGCGGGGTCAGGATCACAGGATCTGCGAGGACGAGACCTTTCACGAGATCTGGACGCTTGCCCGCGACGAGCAAGGCCACGCAGCCCCCTAGGGAGTGCCCCCCGAGGACCAGCCCTTTCGGCGCATAGTTCTCGATCCAAGTGATCACGTCATCGCGGAAAAGCGCCCAAGAGGCGATCGTGGGGTGAGCCGGTAGCGTTGTTTGGCCATGGCCGCGCAAGTCGAGGGCGGCCACACGCGCCCGGAGACCGAGCGGGGCCATAATGGATTGGTAGGTCATGGCATTGAAGCCGGTCGCATGGAGGAACAAGCAGGAGAGTTCGCGGGCAGGATCCCCGAACTCTAACGCCGCCATCCGGCCACCATCGACTTCAAGTCTGATCCGCCTCAGCATATCTTATGCCGCTCCAAACACTCGCCTGAGAAGCTCTGTCGTTCGCGCCGCCGGATTCTCCCGTATGCGCCGTTCTTCATCTGCAACGTATAGAAATAGACCGTCGAGACCAAAATTCACGGCATGATCCGTCATATCGCTTCGAAGATCCGTTGTGACACTGGACAGTCCATATCGTCCCGCAACGCCATCGAGCGCCTGGAACGCGCCGGCCGATGACAAGGTCTGATCGACATAGGGGCGGAAGGCATCGCGCAGACTGTCTTCGGTCCGATCGCGTAGAAATCCTGTTGCGGCCGTATCCCCGCCCTTCAGAATAGCCACCGCATCCTCAAGCGTGATGGATTGCACCGTCGCGATTACGAGACGGCGGGCATCGGGCATGGCAGCCTCGGCCGCGCGGTTCATTCGCAATTGGAGATCATCGAGAGGTCCCGACAGCCCCACATCATTCAGATTATCTTGAAGGTCGTCGAGACGCCCTGGCAGTGGAATTCGTACGCGTCCATCGCCGAAAAATCCATTCTCAGCGCCAAGTTGGTTCGTCACGATATTCGCGCCCACCGTGAGGGCTTCGCGCAAGCCCGCATCAATTTCGGCGACGCTCAGATCTCCGGTTTCGGCTCCGGGAATCTTTGCGATCTCGCCGAGAACCCCAAGGCCCCTCGCCGCAGTCGATTCGCAAGCCCCCATCATTAAGACTGCACCAGCAGCTATCACTCTTCGCATGTCAAAAACTCCCCAACAGAGCGAACGGATATAGAGCCCAAAACGGCCCGAAAGGCAAAGTTCTCCGACACTGGCATGCCAGCCCAGTCATGCTACTCTGCCTATGCGGACGAGGAGGACACCCTGTGCTGAAGAAAACGTATGAGTG
Organism: Pseudomonadota bacterium; assembly: GCA_038534535.1. Lineage (GTDB taxonomy): Bacteria > Pseudomonadota > Alphaproteobacteria > Caulobacterales > Hyphomonadaceae > CALLCD01. Next base: position 2,532 of record JBCAWP010000066.1, on the reverse strand, counting down.
CTTTGAGGTATCGATCGAGGACAAAATCGCCCACATCCGGCTGAGCCGAGGCGACGCCTTAAACACAATGACCCGCGATTTCTGGAATGAACTGCCAGAAATCGTCCGCGCAATTGATGCCGGGGCCCTCGCCCGGGTAATTGTCATCTCATCGTCGGGCAAACATTTTTCGGCCGGCATGGATCTTTCGGTCTTTGCCCAGAGCGGCGCGGTCCACTCTGAGAACCGCGACCAATACCTCGCCGCCGAACAATTCCGCTCGAATATTCGGCAGATCCAATCTTCCTTTAATGCCCTAGAAGAGGCCCGTTGCCCGGTGCTGATCGCCATACAGGGCGGCGTTATTGGTGGCGCGATCGATATGATTGCCGCCGGCGACATCCGCTGGTGTACGTCGGACGCCTTTTTCTGCATCCAGGAAACCAATATCGCGATGACCGCAGACGTTGGCACATTCCCTCGCCTGCAACGCTATGTTCCAGAAGGATGGGTGAAAGAAATGGCCTATACCGGCCGGCGCATCCCAGCCGGAACGGCCAAAGAGATTGGGCTCGTCAACGGCGTATTCGAAAGTCAGGATGCGATGATGGATCATGTCATGGCGACCGCGAAAGAAATTGCCGCAAAAGATCCGCTGGCGGTGACGGGATGCAAGGTGCTGATCAATTATGGCCGGGATCACTCGACCGCTGACACGCTTGATTATATCGGCGTCTGGAACGCCGGGATGATGCCGGCCTCGCATATGAAAGAAGCCTTCATGGCAACGGCGGAGAAGCGCGAGCCAGAGTTCCCCGATCTCCTGCCATTGCGCGACAAGCCCATGTAACCTCTGAAACATCCGGTCCAGCGTGTAAACGATGCCAATCGAGGCGATCAGCGTACTCGAAGTCATGATCCGTGCTGCTGCGGCAGGCGCGCTGCTGATCCTTGCCATCGAGCATAGTATTTTAGGCCGCGGTTTCGGCGTACAGCGTCTATCCGCGCTTTTTGCGTTTGGGACGGCGGCCTACACGATCGTCTCAACGCCAGTCACCTGGGCGCTGTTCGGTGACGCCCTTCTACCGCTGATCACCATCGCGACGTTCAATTCGCTCTTCTTCTGGTGGGTTTCAACCGCCCTGTTTGACGATGATTTCAGCTGGGAGGCCTGGCGGATCGCTCCGGCACTGCTCCTTCTCGTCCTGTTGGTTTGGCGCATTCTGAATGACTGGGACGATAGTCTTCTGCGCTCATTCATACATCAGGGAATGGTTATTGGTTTCATGTGCCATGTTCTTTGGCTGGCCGTCGCAAACCGGAAGGATGACTTGGTGGAACCGCGGCGCCGATTCCGGTTGGTCTTCGCGTTTGTTGTGGGCGCGATGGGGCTTCTGATTGCCATCGGTGAGTTGATCATCGGCATAAATCCGCCAGTCTGGATCAGCTTCGCCCACGCCCTGGCCTTGGCAACGCTTGTGTTTGGGTTTTCGGTCTGGCTTTTACAGCCACGCGATGTCTTTTCTCCGCCCCGTAAACGGGACCTCTTGCGATCCATCCCGGTTGATATCTCGGCTGTCGATCGGGCCGATCTAGAACGTCTCGATGCGCTTATGCGGGCCGGCATATATCGCCGGGAAGGCCTGACCGTCGGCGAGCTTGCCCGTGAAGTCGGCGTGCCGGAGCACCGCCTGCGGCAGTTGATCAATGGCGCCCTGGGCTTTCGGAATTTTTCGGCATTTCTCAATTCGCGCCGCATCGAAGAGGCAAAGACGGTACTTTCGAATCCCTCCCATGCCCGGCGCCAGATCCTCCAAATCGCCCTAGACCTCGGTTATGGCTCCATCGCCCCATTCAACCGGGCCTTTAAGTCAATGGTGGGTTTGACGCCCACGGCCTATCGGCGTCGCTCGCTCGGCGACCAGACCTGATCGATTCTTCAAGTAAACTGATCGATTTCGAGTTTGTTTCGGCAGTTTCAGGAATGACGAGACAGGTCACGACACTTCGCGGCTCGCTCGAGCCACGCCGATAAGGAGTGAGCTCATGGCCGATCTTCAATTCCTATGGGGTGACTTTCCAAAGGTTGCGCCGCACATATTCCTTCATGATTTTCTGCGCTATGCGATTGGCGCAGGCGGACTTTTTCTGATTGTGAATTGTCTCTTACGACCGGTTCTGAAGGGCCGGCAGATCCGGAGCACCCGGCCCCATTGGCGACAGCTGATTTCGGAAATCCTCGCCAGCCTGAGGACTGTCCTGATTTTCTCGCTGATCGGTCTGACGATCTGGGCGACGGATGAAATCGGAATTGCGCGGTTTTACGATTCCGCGGACGAACTCGGTTGGGCCTGGTTCTGGATCTCGTTCATCATTCTTATCGTGGCCCATGACGCCTGGTTTTACTGGACCCATCGCATCATGCATCACCCGCGCCTTTTCAGGCGCTTCCACAGGCTACACCATCGCTCACACAATCCGACCCCGTTCACCTCTTACGCGTTCGACTGGCGTGAGTCGGTCGTCAATGGAGTTTTCATGCTTCTGATCGGC
>JBCAWP010000065.1:0-11182 GCA_038534535.1 Pseudomonadota bacterium | reverse complement strand
AGCGCGATCATGGCCGCGGCGCTCTGGTTTGGCCTGCAAAATCTCGATCAAATTTATGCTGCAACCCTACAATCGAAAATCGTCGGCGCGGCCATTCTTGTGGTTGGGGGGGCGCTTATTTACGCCGTCGCAGCGCCGCTAACCGGAGCGATCCGGCCATCGGACCTTCGCCAGGTCTTGCGCCGAGGCTGAAACCCGCTAAACGGCTTGGCCCATGACAGACACCTCCACCAGCTATACCGGCCCTGATCGCGTCTTTTCAGGGGTCCAACCGACGGGCTCCCTCCATCTCGGCAATTATCTGGGCATGCTGAAGCCGGCGACGGCCCTGCAAGACCAATATAATTGCATTTATTGCGTCGTGGATCTCCACGCCATCACCGTACCGCAGGACCCGAAACAACTCACCAATCAGACGCGGGAGATTGCGGCGGCCTTTCTGGCGAGCGGCATTGACCCGGCCCGGTCAATCATCTTCGCCCAATCGTCCGTGTTCGCGCATACCGAATTGACCTGGTATCTCAACTGCGTCGCACGGATCGGATGGCTGGAACGGATGACCCAGTTCAAGGACAAGGCGGCGAAGGACCGGGAACGGTCCTCGGTCGGATTGTTCGACTATCCCGTCCTCATGGCCGCCGATATTCTGGCGTATAAAGGCACCCATGTGCCGGTGGGTGAAGACCAGAAGCAACACTTGGAGCTCGCCCGCGACATCGCCGACCGGTTTAACCGCGAATATGACGTGCCGGACTTTTTCCCGCTCCCCGAACCGCTGATCGGCACAGAGAATGCCCGGATCATGAGCCTGAAGGATGGGATGAAGAAGATGTCGAAGTCCGACCCGTCCGATCTGTCGCGGATCAATCTGACCGACACATCAGATGCCGTTGCCAAGAAAATCCGAAAGGCACGCACGGATGCCGAGCCAATCCCGGAGACAGCTGAGGCACTCGCTGGTCGGCCAGAAGTGGACAATTTGATTGGCATTTTCGCCAGCTTGTCTGGACAGTCCAAAGACGATGTTTGTGCGGAATTCGCCGGCAAAGGCTTTGGGGACTTTAAACCGGCCCTTGCAGATCTTGCCGTTGAACAACTCGCCCCGGTGACGGCTAAGGTGCGGGACTTCCTGGACGATCCCGCCGAGATCGACCGCATCTTAGGCGACGGCGCAGATCGCGCCGGCGAGATCGCGACACCGATACTTCAGGACGTGCGTCAGATTATCGGCTTCTGGCGCGCCTAAGCGAGTGCTAGCCACGCGGTAGCGTAGATTGAGCGAGGCCTGAGACATGCGTTTTATCCCTTCAGCTGTGTTTTTGAGCGCGTTGCTCGCCTGTAGTCCGGCGGGAGACACAGCCCCCGGCATCTCTGTCGATGGGGCGTATATCATCGATCCGGCTGCGGGCCGCGATGTTGCCGCCGGAGGCATGGTCATCCGTGCGACAGGCATGTCATCACGTCTTCTGTCGGCTGACAGTCCGTCTGCGGAACGCATTGAGCTTCATACACATGTGGAGACTGACGGGGTCATGCAGATGCGACAGGTCGAGGCCATCGATCTGCCCGACGGCGAAGACGTCGCGCTGAAGCGAGGTGGGCATCATCTCATGCTGTTCGGGTTCGATGCAGATTTGACCCCTGGGGACACGATTGAGATGACCCTGACCTTCGAGATGGATGAGGGTGAAGAGACGCAACGTCTCAGCGTTCCTGTCGTCGATCTATCTGACATCAATTAATCGGCTTTATCCACAGCACAGTTGTGGGCTTTGCCCCGTTCTGGCCAGATTCAGACCTTATTCATTTTTGTGAACAAAATGGTAAGTCGGGTTGGGGGTGCATGTCCTTTGAGAAGGCAGTCATGACGGTAAAGCCCGAGCAGCCATTGGCCGAAATCGAAGATGCGCCTGTAATCAAGGTCGCTTATCCCTCCTATGACGAGCCGGTCGGCGAAACGCGAACGTTCAATTGGAACATCGCGCTGACCGGCCTTAAAGTTCTCGGTGTTTTGCTTGTACTTGCCGCTTACCCGGCCATGGTTCTGATGAGCCATGAGATCGACGACAGCCCGATCGCCCTTGATGATGGCCGCTATTGGTCCGCCGGCGACGTTGGGATCGCGGCAGCCCTGATTACGCGCGAGCTGGACGGGCCGGGTTGGTCTGCCGATCACCATCGCTGGCATCCGCAATCTCGCCTGACGGCTCTGCCGGCTTGGCAAGCCGGTCTCGTAGACGCCTTGGCCGACCATGGGCGGCTAACGCTCTCAAAGTTTCAAGGTCAGCGTGATCCGGATTTAGAGAGCGCCGTTCGCCTATTGGGACGGCCGGGCGATGAGGCGGTGACGCCGCGCCTCCAAGCGGCGCGCGAAGCGCTCACGCGCTATGACGGCCGGGTTGCGGTGGGTCTGGCCGGCCGGCCCGCAGGACCCGACATGCTCGCCTCGGAGCTGACCCTGTTCGCCGCTTGGGCAGATGCTTTGCAGCGGGACCTCGCATCGATCGCCTCGCCGGGAGACGGCTGGATCGCAAGCTCGGAGGCGGTTGCCTCGGTGTATCGCGCCAAGGCCCGGGCCCATGTCGCCCATGAATTATTGTCGGTCCGGGCGGAAAGGGATGCGGGGCTTTTCGCCACTGCGGAGGCGCAAACGCGGTTTGACGAGGCAAACCTTGCCTGGAAACGGGCGGCTGCGCTTGGGCCGCTGTTTATCTCAAACCAGGCAAGCGATGCCCCGGTCGGCGCGAACCACGTCGCGATGATGGCTTTTCTGTTGGGGGAAGCGGCGATTGCCTCTCGGACGGCCGCTGAGGCATTACAAGCCCCTGCGGCGGCGCCCGACCAAAGCATTGAAGTGACGCAGGCCGACTAGCTGCGCGCTCTGAAATAGACCTATCCCTTGAACCAATTCCGGCTCTGGGCCATCTGAGGGTCATAGCAAGCTTAGGGATAAACCGATGTTTATTCAGACCGAACCGACGCCCAATCCAGACACGGTGAAGTTTCTGCCCGGCCAGCCCGTGGCCGGCGCCGCCGGGCCATTTGACTTTCCAAGCATCGAGACAGCTGGTGCCAGCCCCCTAGCCCGCGCCCTCTTTTCTGTGGAAGGTATCGCGGGTGTCTTCCTCGGAAGCGATTTTTTGTCGATCTCAAAGGCGCCCGAGGCGGATTGGAAGCATGTCCGGCCGATGGTGCTCGCAGCCATTATGGATCACTATATGGCCGGTCTCCCAGTGGTTGATGGCCCAGCGGCCGCGGCGGCCCCGGCGGATGAAACGGTCTATGAAGGCGAGACCGCCGAAATCGTTGCCGAGATCAAGGAGTTGATCGACACGCGCGTTCGTCCGGCCGTTGCGGCCGATGGCGGGGATATCGTCTTCCATCGATTTGACGTTGAGACGGGGATCGTCCATTTGCACATGCGAGGCGCGTGTGCTGGGTGCCCATCATCAACCTATACGCTGAAGCAGGGCATCGAAAATATGCTACGGGCGTATGTGCCGGAAGTCTCGGCGGTTGAAGCGGCCCTCTGACCTGGTCAGGTACCTCTATAGCAAGCGACACAGGAAGGACCGCCCATGGCTGACCCCATTAGCGACGAAGCACTCAATACGATTTTTCGACGCGCCCGCAGCTTTAACTCCTGGGACGATCGAGACGTGCCCGAGACCCTCGTGCGTGCCATCTACGAACTTGCCAAATGGGGACCGACGAGCGCGAATTGCTCGCCGGCACGCTTCATCTTTCTTCCGAGAGGTGATGCACGCGAGCGTTTAAAGCCGCACTTGTTGGGCGGCAATGTTGAGAAAACGATGGCCGCGCCCTGGACCGTTATTCTAGCGCACGATCTGGAGTTTCATGAGAAAATCCCGCAGCTTTTCCCGCATAACCCCGAAGCTAAGCATTGGTTCGACGCAGATGATGTGCGCCATACGACAGCCTTTCGGAACGGGACGCTGCAGTCTGCCTATTTCCTCGTCGCCGCCCGAGCGATCGGGCTTGATTGCGGCCCAATGTCCGGCTTCGACAATGCCGGCGTCGACGCCGAATTCATGACCGGCGAGCGGGCCAATTGGCGCTCAAATTGGATTTGCAATCTCGGCTATGGCAATCGCAAAGACCTCTTCCCTCGCTCGCCGCGCCTCGACTTCGAGGACGCCTGCGTGGTGCTGTAAGCGCGCATGCGCATTCTGGCGATCAATACCTGTCTTGGCGTCTGCGACTTGGCGATTGCGGTGGGCGAAACGGTTGTCGCAGAGCACACCGAACCAATGGCGCGCGGGCAGGACGCGCACCTGCCTGATCGGATGACCTCGCTTCTGGAAACGACGGGTCTGGCCTTGGCCGACATTGATCGTTTCGTGGTCGTGACAGGCCCGGGCAGCTTTACGGGCATCCGCATCGGCGTGGCATTTGCGCGGGGACTGGGCTTGGCGCTGGGCCGCGACGTATTCGGCCTGACGGCGCTTGAGGCTGGGCTTCAGCCCGGTCGCCTAGGAGAGATCTGCGTCAGTCTTCCGGCAAAGACACGACCGCCCGATCAAACATTCTGGGTGCAATGGCTCCGCGATGATTTTCGCGCTGGAGATGCTGAGGAATGGAAGGCAAGCGCGCTCGCGAAATTGAGCCATATTCCGGCAGAACCGAGGGCCCGGTGGGCGGCGATAAAAGCACGCAAACTTCTCCCGGCGGAATTTCCGCCAGTGCCGGTCTACGTCCGTGCGCCAGACGCCGTTCCCATGCGCCCGCGCGACACATGACTGCGCAGGCGTTCACTATACTGAAGCCTGCCGATGCGGCTGATCTCGCGCGACTTCATGCGAGCGCGTTTGAAGCGCCTTGGAGCGAGGACAGCCTGCGCCAAACGCTCTCACAGGCCACAAGTTTCGGGCTGGGTCTCGTCTCTGAGACGGACGATATGTTGGTCGGCTTCGCCCTCACTCAACACATCGGTGACACAGCAGAACTTCTCGCCCTCGCGATCAAACCTGATTTCCAGCGCGGCGGTCTCGCGAGCCGGTTACTTGCGGCGACCGCGGAACACCTGAGAGCGCGCGGCTGCGTAACGATGATCTTGGAGGTGGCCGAGGACAATTCGGGCGCCCGCAGCTTATACCAAGCCCGCGGTTTTCTCGAAGATGGCCGCAGGCCAAAATACTATCCGCGAGAGGGCACGTCCGCCGTAGATGCAATCCTTATGCGGGCAACGCTGACTGGACTTTCTGGGGCAAGGGGTTCATTAACGGCGCATGGATCGGCTTGAGAAACTCTGCGTCGAAAAGGGACTGCGCATGACGGACCAGCGACGCATTATTGCGCGCGTACTGTCTGCGTCAGATGATCACCCGGACGCCGAAGAACTCCATCGGCGGGCGAATGCCTTGGACGCCTCGATCTCCCTGGCGACCGTCTACCGAACCGTAAAACTGTTCGAGGAAGCCAATATCATCGAGCGGCACGACTTCCGAGACGGGCGGTCTCGTTTCGAAGAAGTGCCGACAGAGCACCATGACCACTTGATCGACGTGCGCACAGGCGACGTGATTGAATTCCAAAATGAAGAGATTGAACGCCTTCAGGAGTTCATTGCGAAAGAACTCGGCTATCGCCTCGTTGACCACCGGCTGGAACTCTATGGCGTCAAGCTAGAAGACGACTAATCCAAGGGAAACCTGGACGAAACAGGCGACCTCACAAAAATGTCAGACCAATTCGGCGAATTTTCCGTCGCGCCTTAAAGAGATAGCGACGGTCTTTCGGTCACCCTGCGATTGAATTTTAAAAGAACACGCCACGCGTAAGATCGCGGCTTGGGGGCCCCTGGCATGCAGACAGCCTATCGATCAGCGATCAGATCTGGCTTGGAGTGGGACGCACTGCTTCGCCAACGTTTACTCGACGGTGTCGCCCTCGCCATTCCGCTACTGCTTTTCCTCATCTATCTGATTGCGCCAAAGGCGAGTGACGGAGGCGGCTCACTTCTGCCCTTCTATGTCTTTGTCCCCCTTCTGACGATCGTCACGATTCGACTTTGGATGAGTTGGAGCAAGGTTCGGCCGTTATCCTATCATATGGCAGGAACGTTGATCGATTTTTTGGGGCTCTTCGCGTTCCTCTATGTGACGCCAATGGCCTACGATGCCCCCCTTTCCATCGCGCTAAAATCACCAACGGCGAGCCTGATTTTTGTGTTCATCGCCGCGCGCATCATTTTCTTCGATGCAAAACTGCTTATGGTCGCGGGGATGTCAGCCGTCGCCGGGTGGACAACACTCACACTCCTTGCTCTGACGGAACCGAACGCCCCGGGTGTGACACGGAGCTTCCGCACATACCTAAACTCCGATGCGATCCTGATCGGCGCGCAAATCGAACAGATCCTTGCTTTCGCGGCGGTCACGCTTGTTGGTATGATTATTTTGTCGATCCCGGAGCGCGATGGCTTGACCGGCTTGGTCCGGATACGGCGCTTTAGTGCAGACGTTTTGCGAAGTCTTTCACGTGCCGGCCCCTCGTCAAAGCAAAGCATGTATCTCGTCAAGCTGACGAACCTCTCAGAGATCAACCAGCACCTTGGCGCAAAAGCCGACAGGCTATTCCAGGCGATTGGGCAGGCCTTGACGACTGCTCCGGTTCGCCTACACCGCGCGGCTCGCTTCGATGGATCAAGTATTATTCTGTGGAAGGATGGTTTTCACAGCGATGCTGCGATCCGCCACCATGCCAAGCTCCTGCTTGATCTTGTTGAACGCGAAGCGCGCAAGGCAGACCCGCGCTTACGGGTTGATACGGCGATCGCCGGATTGCAATTCGACCGCCACGCCCACCCACTCGGAGATCCGATGGAGCGGTTGGCCCTGGCCATGGATGCAGCCCAGCAAACAGGCGAGCAGATTGTCGTTGCCGATGGCGCGTTCGACGACACGGTTCTGACGATCCGCGCCATGGAGCGTAAGATCTCGAGCGCTTTAAGCGAGCAACGCTTCGAGGTGCACTATCAGCCGATCGTTGATATGCGGACGAATGAGTTACTCGGCGTTGAAGCACTTGTTCGAATGCGGAGCATAACCGGGGAGTTGATCTCCCCATATCACTTCATTTCGGTCGCCGAGGCGTCTGGCCAAATCGCGGCCATTGGAACGAATGTTCTCCGTCAGGTGCGCAAGGATGCACCGGCCTTAAGTCAGTTATCCCGCCGCGACGATTTCTTTATCAGCGTGAATGTTGCCCCGGGTCAGTTCGAGCAATGGACAAGCCTCTACAATGAAATCGTGGATGTGATCGAAACGGGCGTACGATTGAAGGTCGAGATCACGGAATCGATTGCGTCGAAGCCCGGCAAGGTATCGACCCATCTCGCCCAATTGAAATCCGTGGGCGCCGAGCTTGCCATCGACGATTTTGGAACCGGGTACTCCTCGCTCGACCGGCTCGCAGACTTGCCATTCGACACACTTAAGATCGACATGAGCTTCACGCGCCGGATTGCGACGCGCGAAGGATTTGCCATGATCGATGCCATCGTTCGTATGGCCACCGCGTCGGGCAAAGATGTCGTGATCGAGGGTGTCGAGGACGCCGCGAGCGTTCATCTGGCGACACGCGCCAATATTAGAGCGTGCCAGGGCTATGTGTACGCGCGCCCCCTTCCCCTCGACGACCTGTCCCGTGCGGCGGGAGCGTGGAATGCAGCTCTCCCGGGACCGACACCAGCACCAGTCTCAGCGGCAGGGTCGTCCTCTTAGTAGCGATAGTGTTCGGGCTTGAACGGGCCCTCGGACTCCACGCCGATATAATCGGCTTGCTCACCCGACAGTTCTGAGAGCTCCACCCCGAGTTTTTCGAGGTGCAGCATCGCCACCTTTTCATCGAGGTGCTTCGGCAGGGTGTAGACCTTATGCTCGTATTGGTCTGCGCGGGTGTGAAGCTCAATCTGGGCCAGGACCTGATTTGTGAACGAGGCCGACATGACGAAGGAGGGGTGACCCGTCGCGTTGCCTAGGTTCACGAGGCGCCCCTCGGACAAGAGGATAATGCGCTTGCCATCTGGAAACGTGATCATGTCGACTTGCGGCTTGATGTTCGTCCACTCGAAATTGCGGAGGCCTTCGACCTCAATTTCGTTATCGAAGTGGCCGATATTACAGACGATGGCCATGTCCTTCATCGCACGCATATGGTCGACGGTGATGATATCCTTATTGCCCGTCGCGGTGACGAAGATATCAAATTGCGGGGCCGCCTTTTCCATGGTCGTGACTTCATACCCGTCCATCGCGGCTTGAAGCGCACAGATCGGGTCAATCTCTGCGACGCCGACGCGCGCCCCGGATCCGGACAGGGACGCAGCGGAGCCTTTACCCACATCGCCATAGCCGGCAACGAATGCGCGCTTGCCGGCCATCATCACGTCGGTGCCACGCCGGATGGCATCCACGAGGCTTTCCTTACAGCCATACTTATTGTCGAATTTCGACTTGGTGACGGAATCGTTCACATTGATGGCCGGGAAGGGCAGCTCGCCGCGCTTTTCCAACTGGTAGAGACGGTTCACACCGGTCGTCGTCTCTTCCGACACGCCTTTGATGCCGGCCTTCGTTCTGGCAAACCAACCGGGGCTTTCGGCAATGCGTTTACGGATCTGCGCAAAGAGGGCCGTCTCCTCTTCCGATTTTGGATCGGCGAGGACGGATGGATCTTCCTCTGCCTTTTCACCAAGGATGAGGTAGAGCGTTGCGTCGCCGCCATCGTCGAGGATGAGGTTGGGACCGCTACCGTCCGGCCACTGAAAAAGTCGGTCCGTGAAGGCCCAATATTCTTCGAGCGTCTCGCCCTTATGGGCGAAGACCGGCGTGCCATTGTCGGCGATCGCAGCGGCCGCATGGTCTTGCGTTGAGTAAATATTACAGGAGACCCAGCGCACGTCGGCGCCAAGGGCTTCAAGGGTTTGGATGAGCACAGCTGTCTGGATCGTCATGTGCAGCGATCCCGCAATCTTCGCGCCCTCCAGGGGCCGCGACGACCCAAACTCTTCGCGCGCCGCCATTAGACCCGGCATCTCGGTCTCGGCAATCGCGATCTCTTTGCGCCCAAAGTCGGCGAGCGAAATGTCGGCAATGGCATAATCAGCCATGGGATGCTCCTTTTGAGTGATCTCTTCGCGGCCTCTTAACAACAGGACCTGCCAGGCGCAACCATGATATAAACACATGTTTGTACGTTTATGCCGTCACTGCTATTTTGCCTGACTTCGACCGTGGCTTCTACGCAACAGTTCGATTAGACTGGTGAGAAACAAGTAGAGGATCACGGCATGCACCGAACACTTATTGCCTTTGGCATCGGATGGGCCGTCGGGTTGTCGAGTATGGCGGACGACGAACTTGTGCGCTTGCCAGGCCAAGGGGAAGTGAAGCCGATTGCGAGCTTACAAGCCCTTGGTGCCGACCGCTTAGTGCCGGGCGGGGGACTCCTCCTCAGTTTTGATGCGGATCAAGACGGGCGCGTCACCACCGCCGAGGTGGCAGATGGTATTCCCGTCGCCTTTGCGGCCGCAGATGCGGACGAAGATGGATTTCTCACCCCGCTTGAACAGATTGCCTGGGCAGATCGTTTGCCGACCCGTGATGCGAGCCTCTCGAACCCCGCGCGATTTGATCCCAATCTCGACCGGCGTGTAACGTTTGACGAGTTTTCAGGTGTCGTTTTGCAATTCGCGGAAGGCTATGCGGATGAGGTCTCGGGGGATGTGATCGTGGCCGATCTCCGCTCGAAAGGCCCACGTAGCGAGGAAGACGAAGAGGCGGCGGATCAACGGCCTGTTGATGCCCGCAATGCGCCCCAGCGACGGCGTCCGCAACGGTCATCGCTTTTCTAGGTCATCAGGAGGCCGCTCCTGGAACATCATTGTCTTCGGCGAGTTCGCCAAATCCGCCCTCGACAAGGTCTGTCAGGGCCGCGAGGGCAATATCAGCGTCTTCTCCTGACGCTGCTATCTGGATCTCCGTTCCCATGTGCGCCCCGAGCATCAAGAGATCCATGATGAAGGTCCCGTTCGCGCTTTCTCCATCATGGGTGACACGGATGTCTGACTGAAACGTCCCAGCCAGCCGCGCAAACTTGCCGGAAGCGCGGGCGTGAAGCCCTTTTTTGTTGACGACCCGAACCCAACAACTGACGTCTGACATCGGAAAATCAGGTCCGTTTTTCCAGGAGCTGGGAGGCTATCGAGATATATTTTCGGCCCGCCTCGCTGGCCGCTTCTGCGGCTTCAATCAGGCTGGCCTGTCCGCGCACCTCGGCCAGCTTGATGAGCATGGGTAGATTGGCGCCGGCGATCACCTCAATCTTTCCCTTGGGCATCACAGAGATGGCAAGATTTGAGGGCGTGCCGCCGAACATGTCGGTCAGGATGATAACACCGCTGCCCTGGTCGCATGTCCTAGCCGTTTCGATAATCTGATCGCGCCGAGCTTCCATATCATCATCGGCTTCTATGGAAATAGCGCGAAAACAGTCTTGCGGACCGACGACATGTTCGGCCGCGGCTACGAGCTCTTTGGCAAGCTTCCCATGGCTTACAACCACGACGCCAATCATCGTTTCTCACCTTTATCCGCTCTTATCCCGAAACGATGACAAGGCGGTGTGAGGGATGCAAGAGGTCGTTTGCAGGCTGTTAATGTTTCCTAACACATTCGTGACCGATCTTAGGCTGCGATTTAATGGAACAGTGGTTTGACTTGTCTAGAAAAGGTGACACCTTTTCGACGTTCATCCGGCTCTTGCGGTCGGTCCTCGACAGTTAATTTTACAGGAGTTTCGGGCATGGCGAAAAGACAGACTCGGATCGTCATGACGACTGTCCTGTCCGCGATAGCGTCCGTCGGCCTCGTGGCGTGCGGTGGTGACGACGCGGCGTCCCCCGCGGCTCCGGTCGTACCTGCGCCGCCTCCCCCACCGGCTGCGCCGCCGCCACCTCCGCCGCCGTCGTCGTCCGTAACGATCAGCGGAACGGTAACATTCGAATCGGTCGGCGTGACAAACCCCAACGGTTTGACATCGACGTTTGGCTGGACACTCGATCCCAGCGATCTCACACAGTTGCCCGCGCGCGGGGTCATCGTTGAAGCAATTGGGCTTTGGCCTGAATTCGCACATCCGTATCGGGATCGACTGTCAC